>CAZGIN010000103.1:0-4130 GCA_964526585.1 uncultured Methanosarcinales archaeon | reverse complement strand
GCGCATTGCTTCCCATCTTGAGCTTCCTGAAGAGGAATTTATTGCTGAGTTCCTTGAGGATGACAAGAGGTTCAACACAGAAATTCAGCGCATCCGCCATAAGAAATCATTTGGCCAGAAAGAATCTCCGATAGGAATATGCACTTTCTTTAATGATGCTGAAGGCTGCACTTTGAAAGACAAAAGGCCTTTGCACTGCCAGATTGGAAATTGCAATGAGTATGGAACGCAGGTTATGGCGTGGTTCAACCTTAATTATTTTGTGAATGTTGACGATCCTCAAAGCATTAGGGAATGGGCTCTCCATCTTAATCAGAAGCCTGCTATCCCTGGAGGAGAGCTTCATGAGCTTGTTCCTGATAAGGAGAAGCTGAAAAGCATCCTTTCATATTCTGATCTTGAGAAGAGGTGATTGTATGTTATCGATAATTCCTGCAAGAAAATCTCATCTGCCCGAGCTTGCTCATGTATACAAAAGCTCGTATAAGAAGCACAATATATTCAGCGGCAGCATAGGTGATATTGCCCGTTATCTTGAGAAAGTTCATGCTTCTGAAAGGTTGAAGTTTGGAGGCTTTACTGTCGCTCTTGTGGAAGACAAGGATTACAAGAACAAGGTTGTTGGCGGGGTCTTGGTAAGAAGAAAGCTGGAATCAAAATCTCATGAAAGATGGCACATATCCCATCTTGCTGTCGATCCTAATCACCAGGACAAGGGCTATGCAACTGATATTGTTCAGGGAATAATCATGGATGCGCAAAGGATGATCGAATCAAGCCCTTTAAAGAGCATCAAGATTGAGGTGCATACTGTCACAAAGGCAGGCATCAGGCTTTTCAGCCTTAATGGATTTTCAAAAGAGGGATTGCTTAAGGATCACTACCGCCTTGGAGAAGAATGTGTTGCTTTGGGCTTAACGATTAAATGATTTGGGGGGAATTTTTATGAAAGACAAGCTTAATGTTAGTATTGAGGAGGGGCCTTCCTTCTTCAGCCATGAGACAAGTATAAATTTCAATCCTACACAGTTTATTCTTGATTTCAAGAACGTAACTCCTCGTATGGATCCTAGGTTTCAGGATGGGCCTGTCATTCACATCAAGCACAGTGCTGTAATGCTTGAGCTGTATCATGCTAAAAGGTTTCACGAGCTTCTTGGCCAGGCTTTGCAGAATTATGAGAAGCAGTATGGCAAGATAGAGAAGCCTAAGGCTATTGAGAAGCAGGAAAAGAGGATGAAAGACAAGGGGGCTGAAAAAGAGTCTGTCCCTAATTATTTTGGTTAAAGATATTGGAGGGATTACTATGCCAGAGAAGAAAAAAGGTTCGGTCGCAAAGGCTATAGGTATTGATTTGGGTACAACATTCTCAGCTGTTGCTGTTATGGAAGCCGGAAAGCCGGTTATCATCCCAAACTCTGAGGGTGAAAGGACTACTCCTAGTGTTGTCACGATAAAAGACGGAGAAGTTTTAGTAGGAAGGGCTGCACGTAATCAGGCTATAACAAATCCTGAGCATACTGTCAGGAGTATCAAGCGTAAGATGGGATCTTCTGAGAAAGTCGAGATTGAGGGGAAAGAGTATTCTCCTGAACAGGTCTCTGCTTATATTCTCCAGAAGCTTAAGCGTGATGCAGAGGCTTATCTTGGACATGGCATAAGCGATGCTGTCATTACTGTTCCTGCTTATTTTGATGATTCTCAGAGGAAATCCACAAAAGATGCTGGAAAGATTGCAGGCTTGAATGTCTTGAGGATAGTAAACGAGCCTACTGCTGCTTCTCTTGCATACGGCCTTGATAAGAATGAGGATCAGACTATTCTTGTCTTTGATTTTGGCGGCGGAACATTTGATGTTTCTATCCTTGAGCTTAGCGAAGGTGTCTTTGAGGTTAAGTCAACTTCAGGAAACAACCGCCTTGGAGGGGATGATGTTGATGATGTGATAATTGACTGGCTTGCTGAAGAGTTCAAGAAGCAGTACAAGATTGACTTGAGAGAAGACAAGGTTGCGCACCAGCGTCTTAAAGAGGCTGCTGAGAAAGCAAAGATCGAGCTTAGCGCTTCCCAGAAGGCTTTGATCAATCTTCCTTTCATAACTGCAGATCAGTCAGGGCCTAAGCATCTTAATACTGAATTGTCAAGAGCTAAGTTTGAGAGCATGATATCTGATATCCTTGACAAGCTTAAGCAGCCTACGATACAGGCTATGAAGGATGCCAAGGTTTCCAAGGATGATATCCATAAGGTTATCCTTGTCGGGGGATCTACACGTATACCTGCTGTGCAGAATATTGTGAAAGATATAACTGGAAAAGAAGGCACAAAATCTGTTAATCCTGATGAGGCTGTCGCTTTGGGTGCAGCTATCCAGGCTGGAATCCTTGGCGGAGAAGTTAAGGATGTTCTTCTTTTAGATGTAACGCCTCTTTCATTGGGCATCGAGACTTTAGGAGGAGTGATGACAAGGCTTATCGATAGGAATACTACGATTCCTACCAAGAAGTCGCAGATATTCTCGACTGCTGCTGACAACCAGACTCAGGTCAGCATCCATGTCTTGCAGGGAGAGCGTCCTATGGCTCTTGATAACAAGACTTTAGGAAGGTTTGACTTGATTGGTATTCCCCCCGCCCCTAGGGGGATTCCTCAGATTGAAGTTACGTTTGATATTGATGCAAATGGTATCGTAAACGTCTCAGCTAAGGATATGGGAACAGGTAAGGAGCAGAAGATAACCATTACAGCAAGCGCTAACCTTTCTGATGATGAGGTTGAGCGCATGCGCAGGGAAGCTGAATCCCATGCTGAAGAAGATAAGAAGAAGAAAGAAGAGATTGAAGTTATCAACCAGGCTGATGCATTGATATATTCTTCTGAGAAGATGTTCAAGGAAGTTGAAGGAAAAGTTGACAAGTCTAAGCTTGACGAGATTAAGAAAGAAATCGATGCTTTGAAGAAGCTGATGGAGCCTGAGCAGAAGGACATCCCTTCAATTAAGAAGAAGGTTGAAGAGATAAATGAGAAAGTCCAGAAAGTTTCCACTGAGCTTTACCAAAAGGTTGCTCAGGAGCAGGCCAAGCAGCAGAAAGCCTCTAAAACAGAGATGACTGAAGATGAAGAGAAAGATGAAAAGGTAGTTGATGCTCAGGTTGTTGACGAAAAAGAGGAGAAAGGAAAGAAAAATAAGAAATAATGGCAGTGATACCTTCAGAAGAAAAGAGAAAAGCTTTGTTGGAAGAGCATGATGTTCCTGATAATGTCAGGGCTCATATGAGGATGGTAGCTAAGGTAGCTGGGTTTCTTGCTATGCAGCTGAAGAAGAAAGGCATTGATGTTGATTCTGATCTTGTTGAGGCTGCTGCGCTTCTGCATGACATCGCAAAGATCAAGGGATTGGATAAAGAACTTGGTTTTCATGAGCTTCTTGGAAAAGATATCCTTGAGAAAGAAGGATTTCCTAATGTTGCATCTTTGATCGAGAAGCACGGCTTCGAAGCTGTCTTGGAAGATAATCTGAACTCTTGGGAGGAAAAGATCCTGAATTATGCTGACAAGCGTGTTCTGGAGGATAAGGTTGTCAGTCTTGACGAGCGTTTTGCTTATGGCAGGAGAAGATATCCTGATAAGTCGGGCAGGCGCGAGATCGGTGAAGCAAAGATAAGAAGATTAGAGAAAGAGATTTGCAGCGCCATAAATGTCGATCCAGATGATCTGAAAGAGGCTGTGCAGCATGAGTAAAGATTATTACAAGGTATTGGGTGTTGACAGGAATGCAACTAAAGAAGATATCAAGAAGGCTTACAAGAAGCTGGCCAAGAAATATCATCCTGATCTGAACAAAGACGATCCTGACGCTGAAGTTAAGTTTAAGGAGATCAATGAGGCAGCTTCTGTTTTGGGGGATGATAACAAGCGCCGCCAGTATGATCAGTTTGGCACAACTGCCGAAGGCTTTGGCGGTGCTAACATGGGAGATTTTGATTTCTCTGATTTTATGTCTGGAGGATCTTTTGATTTTGGCAGCATCTTTGATACATTATTTGGGGGAGGATTTGGCTTTGGCGGCTCAAGAAGAGGCTCAAGAAGGGGTTCTAACTTGAGATTTGATCTTGAGATAACTTTGGAAG
>CAZGIN010000102.1:0-4138 GCA_964526585.1 uncultured Methanosarcinales archaeon | reverse complement strand
AATACTATAACTTTATCGATTATGGGGTTGACAAGGAAACAGGATTATTGGATATGGACAAGATAAGAAAGATAGCTCTTGCAGAAAAGCCAAGGATAGTATTGAGCGGATACACAGCATATCCAAGACAAGTTCCTTTCAAAGAGTTTCATGCAATAGCAGAAGAGGTAGGAGCATATTCACTGGCAGATGTTTCGCACATAGCAGGATTGATCGCTGGAGGATCGCATCCTTCTCCGTTTCCATTTACTGATGTTGTGACAACAACAACACACAAGACGTTAAGAGGGCCAAGAAGCGCTATCATCTTATGCAAAAAAGAAGATCGCCTGATAGACGTTTCAGGGATGGACGAGAAGCAAGCGAAGAGGGCAAAAGACCTTGCAGGAAAGATAGACAAGGCAGTGTTCCCAGGATTACAAGGGGGGCCTCATGAGCATACGATAGGAGCAAAGGCAGTTGCTTTCAAGGAAGCGATGCAGCCTCAATTTAAGGAATACACTGCTCAGATAGTGAAGAATGCAAAAGTCTTAGCAGAAACATTGATGGAGAACGGCATAAATCTTGTATCAGGAGGAACAGATACTCATCTGATACTGATCGATCTTATCAAGACAAAGAAAATAGGAGAGATGGGAAAAGGAAAGGAATATGCAACAGCACTTAATGATGCAGGCATCGTTACAAACTGCAACACGATCCCATTTGACCCTTCAACACCTTTCAAGCCTTCTGGAATAAGACTAGGAACTCCTGCTTTAACCACAAGGGGCATGAAAGAATCTGAGATGAAACAAGTTGGAGAATGGATCAGCAGGATAATAGATAAACCGGAGCAGGAGACCATAATAAGAGTAAAAGCTGAAGTAGAAGAGCTGTGCAGAGGGTTTCCGATATATACATGATAGTAGGCAGGAAGATATACAGCAAGCTGGAAGAGCTTAGAAAAAGGATATATCTCTATGTAAAAGACAGAAAGCGCTTAGCCCTGACTTTATTAGGATTGCTTCTTCTATTGATGCTGATGCTGTCAAACCAATATCTTAAGTCGATATTTTTTATAGTAATCCTGCTTGCGGCAAATCTGGTGATAAGCTTCGTATTGAGGCCTTTAGGAAGATTCTACATCGGATTTGAGCTGATACTGCTGAGCACTGTCCTGGTAAGCGTAGCTTTCGGGCCAAAAGCAGGGATGATAATGGGATTATTATCCGCTATTGTGAACTATATCGCGAACATGAGATTCAGCATATACTGCTTAGTTGAGGTTCCATTATACATGCTGATAGGATTGGGCGCATATTTTTTTCAATCTATGGGCATAGTGATGGTAGGTTTAATTGCAGTTATCGCGTATAATCTGCTTCTTAACATAGCGGTGTTATTGTTCATGCCTACAACATTGACAGTATCATTCATATGGAGCATAACAAATATTGGAGTAAATTATATATTGTTCAATCTCTTTGCTCCAACAATGCTGAGGCTGATGATGTAATGGAAGACAGATTTGTAAACTGGAGAGAAAGGATATTCAGTTTTTTTCTGGACAGGAGAAACCAGCTGATAATAGGGGGAATGATAGTAACTGCCCTGTTGTTCCTGACAGTAGGAGAATATGTAAAAGCAGTAATTTTTGTTACGCTGCTACAGGCAGCAAACTATTCTTTGGCATACATGCTGAGGTCTACTAAAAGATTGAGGGTAGGATTTGAGCTGATACTGTTAAGCACAGTTTTATGCGGCATAGCATACGGGTCAAAAGCAGGGATGATGGTCGGAGCATTGTCAGCAGTAGTCAACTATGCAGGATACAAGAGAGTCAGCAGCTTCAGCATAGTTGTAATACCATTGTATATGCTGATAGGCCTGACAGCCTTTTACTTCAGATCGTTTGACATAGCGCAGCTTGGGGTGTTCTATGCAATAATGTACAATCTTCTGATGGCTCCTCTGATAGTATCCTATATGGGAGCAAAGACTTCAAAATGCCTTTGGTTTGCTTCTACTAACATATTGTTCAACTACATCGTGTTTGCGAAGATCGGGCCTATTCTTCTGAACATAATGGCTTAGGCCTTATGATCTTAATGTCCCACATATCTTATCTTTTGGATAATATTTGCTTTTAAAGGCAGGCTGCATTATATCTGGAGTATAACAAAAGAGTCAAGATGGTATATTCACAACATGCATTAAGGCTTGAAGGCGATCCAGGATTTTGCGCAGATTTAGGCAGGCAGATGAATAATCTATATGCTTTCACAGGAGGCATGAGCAATTATCTTAGGAGAGATGATATCACAGGCGCATATCTTGATAAGTTAGTCCAGGGCGACAATACCCTTGGAATGAGAAGATATGCAACAGATGACAGGAATGTGATGCCCTTAGCAAAGCAGAATACGGTTCCGCTCTACGAGGGAATGAAGGATAAGTATAATTCTATAGACAAAGTATGCTGCCATTAGGCAATCTTTAAATACTCCTAAATTCTAGAATCCACTGATGGGATTTACGATATATACTCCTCAAGAATATCCGATGCAAGCTCTGATACTGATAATATCTATGACTTTAGTCGGAATAATAGGAGGCATATTTGTGCATCCTTGGTTTACCATATTCTCATTATTGTTCTGGATGCAATATACAGGCGTATTAGCATATATGCAATACAAGAGAAGATCAAAACATTCTGGAAAAGGAATAACAACAATACTTTTGAATCCAGGATTAAGGTTTGCCTTATTTGAGATATTAGCAGTGATCGGAATAGCATTCGTATTTTTGGGAAAGATGTACTGGGCAGCAGTCGTGCTGTTAGGCTGGATGCTGTTTGCGATGAACTTTTACTTCTACTACAGAAGAAAACCATAATACTTTAATATGATAAAGTATAACGAGGAAAAATGGGGCCATTATACATAATGATAGAAGGGCTTGACGGCTCTGGAAAGGGAGTGGCATTAGAAGGCCTAAAGGAATGGGCTGATTCTAAAGGGTATAAGATCCTTGACATGAGAGAATATTGGAAGCATAACCCTGATTATCCAAGCGAAGATGATCTGAAGAATCATGATGTTCTGATAACATATGAGCCGACAGGAAGCAAAAAAGGAAAAGAGCTAAGAGAGAATCTGATAAAGAAAGGATCAGGTGCAACTCCTTCGCAGATAGCTGATGCATTTGCAGATGACAGAAAGGAGCACTATGAGAAGCTTATAATCCCTGCGATACAGAGCAACATGATAATCCTCCAGGACAGAGGAGTATTAAGCTCATTGGCTTATCAATCACTTATGGATGCAAAACTTTCAGTAGATTATCTCATGAACTTAGAAGGGAATTGGCTTGCACTGGAGAATGCTCCTGATCTCATAATAATAACTGATGTCTCTCCTTTAGTTGCTCTCGAGAGGCTGGATAAAAGAAAGAAAAATGATGATGCAGTATTTGAAGAGCTTGAGTTCCAGAAAAAATTATTGCACCAATACAAGAGTGAAGAAGTGAAAGATATATTTGAGACAAGAGAGACAAGGATAGTCTTCTTCGACACAAATCCTCCAAAAACTCCAGAAGACACTAAGAAAGGAGCTGTTGAGATCCTGGAGCAACAACTAAGTCATCAGGATCAAACAGGCGAAGATCAATCCTAAGAAGAGGATGCTTATCAAGCAGATGCTCTTTCAATCTCTCAAGAAATTCTTTAGTAGGAGCAGAAACATTAGAATAGATGCTTCTCAACACTCCTGTAGGATGGAACTGCTTCAGGATCCATGGAGCTTTTATGTCTATGATCTCGCTGGCGATGCTTTCTAAGTCTTCCTTGCGGAACATCAAAGCAGGAACAATGATAGTGACGATCTCAATATCAAGATCAGATTCATGCCTTTTTAGGATTTTTAATGAGCTTTTGATATCATCAATTATGGCCTGAGTTGTCATGAAGAAAGTCTTTGACTTTGTAACTTTCTCAAAAGTCCCGTCCAAAGGGGCAGGAAGCATAAACCTTAACCTATCAAGAAAGCCTGAAGCCAGCACTTGAGAAAGATTAGCCGGCTTTGACCCATTTGTTTCTAAAATAGTCTTTAGCTTAAGATCTTTTGATTCCTTTAACAGGAGGAGCAATGCCTGC
>CAZGIN010000101.1:0-4156 GCA_964526585.1 uncultured Methanosarcinales archaeon | reverse complement strand
TGATGATTATTTCGGGAATGATATGAGCTACCCTTATGATTCTGCAGCAGACCGCATAAACAATGTAGAAGTGATCTTGGTTAATGTCTCAACAGGAAATTACACTATCAACGTGTCTGCATACAGTATATCACAGGGGCCTCAGCCTTATGCATTGGTCGTTTCAGGTGTGTTTGAGAACTTCCCCCCTCAGATAATTAATTACAGCCCTTCAAATCTTTCATTGGTGTTCTATGAAAATACCACTATCCATTTTAACCATTCTTCTTTTGACTATAATGATGACGTACTGAGCTACAGCTGGTTCTTTGATCATACATTGATCAATTCATCACAGAACATGAGCTATTGGCTGAACTTTTCAACTCAGGGCAACCATACCTTGAAGCTGAACATCTCTGATGGAGATTCTTTCGCTTCCCATTCCTGGAACCTCTCGATATTAAATGTAAATACTCTTAAGATATCCCAAAACAGGAGCATATGCCAGGGGAAGAACTATACAAATGAGTCTTTGCATGCTGAGTTTTTGGTTTATGACCTTATCTCAAGAAGCTTGTCTCGCCGCATCGTCTGGTTCAACGGCTCAAATGCAGTAGATGCTCTCGAAAACCATACTTCAGTTAACAGCTCTTATACTAAAAAAGGAGAAACCTGGATGTTTGCTGCGTACTTCTCCAATGAAGAAAACACCACAAACATAAACAGCTCTGTTGTGATAGTTGATGCGCCCCCGATATATTCTGAAGTGCTTACTGCGAAGATCTATCCTGACACTAACTATTCCTATAATTTGTCTGGTTATTTCCTTGATCTCGACAATGACATATCATATTCCATCAAATCAAGCAAGAACATCTCAGGAACTATCACTGGCACAAACATTACAGTTAAAGCCAACTCTAGTTTCACTGGGCTTGCAAACATCACGCTTAACGCATCCAGCTACCTTTTCAATATCACATTTGAGATAACAAAAGATATGGACGGTGACGGAAGAGACTATAATACATTTGGAGGAAATGACTGCAACGACTCTGATGCAGATATATGGTTTGGAAAGAACTGCACACGCTCAGGATACGTTGTCAACAGCTCAAAATATGACAGCAATTGTGTGTGTTCTGGAGGAACTTTGCTGCCTTCCACTTCTACAAGCACTGATTCCGGCGGAAGCAGCGGTGGAGGCGCACCTCCTTCAGTAGGAACGTCAGCAAGCGTATTCTTTTCACAGATAATCGCCCGCACCCCGACTGTCATCGACGTTGCGGCAAGCGGAGGCTCTAACATCGCTTTCACTAAGAACACTATCAAGACAAACAGCGCTGCTTCGAACGTGGATATCACCATAAGAAGCAAATCAAGTGAGACTGTTTCTGAATCAAGAAGGATCGAGAATGTGTATCAGTATGTTGAAGTTGAGACTGAAAACCTTAATGACAGTATAATCGATTCTGTTGAGATCGAGTTTAAGGTTCCTATAAGCTGGATAATTGAGAATAATTATATCAACATAGTACTGAAGCGCTCAAATGGGGAATGGACTGATCTTCCTACCTCTGAGATTGGAAGAGAATCAGACTATCGGATCTATCGTGCTGTCTCTCCGGGATATAGCTTGTTCTCTATTGTAGGCATCAAAGGTGCTTCTCCAGAGATAACAGCTGCAGCTATCGCTTCTGAGAATGTTTCTGCAGAGCCTGTACAGCAGGAAGCTGTTGCAGAACAGCCGTCTGAAATCCTTGAAGCACCAGGATCAAAGCCAGGCTTCAATCTCTGGCATTATGTTAGCTGGGCACTTATCGGCCTAGGCATATTAGGTATAATCTCCTCCGCAGTATACTTACAGGTCAAAAGAAATACTTTCACTGACTTGTTCGAGGAGCTGGCATCCTCAAAGATATTCAAGAGAAGGTCAAAAGAGGACAAGAAAAGAAAACGCATACTTAAGATATTGAAAGATTGATATCTTGCTCTGCTTACTTTATCCCCAGCGTGCTGTTCGTCAAGGCTATGCTCTCCTCTTTGCTCATTGTATTCATCATTGCCCTGATACAGTCTATATTTTCAGGGATAACATCGCTCTCTTGGTGTATTGCCTGCATCAAGAAGATATGTTTTCCTACTACTCCCATCCCGTTTTCCCATATGCAGTTGTCTACTACGTCTCCTCGTTGGTGGTATAGGTCTCTGACCAGTTCCATTATGTGAGCAGTCGATTCAACTCCTGTTGCTTGCCTTACCAAGAATATTCGTGAGGTTTTGTCCAGCAGATGTGCTATCTCTTTCTTCTGAGGGGTGTCATCCTTTAGCTCTATAGCAAGAGTATGGACATGCATTAGTGTAGTAGGTACTGCAACTGCCATGGTCATTATCTCAATTCCTGGAAGAACCGTATTAACATCAGGCCCGTGATGTGAAGGTATGTCTAGAACTGGGACGATTGCATTGACAGGCCCTTTTTTTACATCACCAGGGTCTGCTGCTCTGCGGATAAAGGTTGCAATCACCCTTTTTATCGGCCATTTCTTGTTTATTGTGTGGATTATCCGCGCCATTCCTGTGGTGTTGCAGCTTACTACCCTGACATATTTTTTCCCGATGCTCTCATCATAATTAGAGAAAGCATTGAAGCTTGCCTCTCCTACTGCATGTTTCTCTCCTCCTTGGAATATTGCTTTGACATTGTAAGGTTTGTAGTATCTCTCTTTATTGTAAGCTCCGATCTTTTTTGGAGTGCAGTCTACTATCAGATCAGCTTTTGTCAGAAGATCGTGTATGTTCCCTGCAGGCTGTATTCCGTTTTCTACAAATTTGTCTGCTTCCCCGTCTTCTGTCAAATATATCTTTATTTTCTTTCTCTTAGCTAATTCCATCCTAAAGCTGTAGGTTCTGCCTGTAACCCCCAATAGCTCCATATCCGGCTGCAATAATACTGCGTCTGCCACCCTCTTTCCTATAGTTCCGTATCCGACAACCCCGACCTTTATCTTGTTCATTCTCATCCCTCTTAGCAAATTTAAACTTAATACCCAAAAAGTAGGATATTATCCTACCTTTTAGTCTAAGCATGTTAAAGAGATATATAAATCTTTTCTTGATCACTCATTTAACGGGTTGTTGAGTCAGAAAAATAATTGACTATGGCTAAATATCAAAGTATCGGTTATACAGAGAATAACTCTTGAGTCTTTTTGAATATTGTGCTATATTAATCTTATTTAGATGCCTTTTCTTCAATGCTCCCATGACGCAGCTTTACGCTTCCTACCTTTTTCTTGGTCTTTTTCTCTATTATTATAAATCTAGAAGTATCTTCTTTCTTTTTTATCCTGTGCTTAACTCTCTCGCTTAATCCCTTGAGAGTCTTGAACCCTTTCAGGAATCTTAGCTCCATCCTTTCATCCTGGAGCACTTCATCCAGTTCATCCCTGATATCATGCAGCAGCTTCATGTCCTGATGGCTTTCATGCATCAGCTCCCTAAGTTCTGATTCAAGCTGCCTCAATTCTCTGAGCTCTCTTTTTTCTTCTTCATTTATCCTGTTGAAGATCTTCCTGAACCTTGATATCTCAAATATCAGGTATGCCAGCATTATCAAGACAAGAAAGATGAGTATCATTATTATGAAGAACACTTCAACAATCGGGATGTCTATTCCAAACACATACATGATTAGTTCACCGATTTGGGTTTATTTAAATCTTTCGTAGTTAATTGAAAGTTCCCCTAAGTTCTGCAAGTATCTCTTTTTTAGATAGCCTCTTGTGGCTTGCCTTATGGACAGTTACTGTTCCATCATGTCCTGGAACATATGTTGTCCGTAGCTCTTCAAGTATCTGTTTCTTTGGAGGTCTTCCTCTTTTCTCTGCAGCATGCTGTTTTTCTTTTTCACTCGAGCCTTTATTTACTGATTTATGTTCCTTAACTTGATAAGCCGATTTCTCAAGCATCATCCCTATCTTTTTGATGTCCTCTGCTATCCTGCTCTGCATATCAGCCTGCTTTATCTTCTGCTTTTCCAGCTTCATGAACTGGCTTTCATCCCGATGCAGCCTTTCTAGTATGCCTTTAAGGTTTACTCCATTTATCCTTCTCGGAGCATAAGGCTCGTATATCTTGTGCCTCATCCTTCTTCTGTAGTTCCTGTCTCTCT
>CAZGIN010000100.1:0-4163 GCA_964526585.1 uncultured Methanosarcinales archaeon | reverse complement strand
ACAAAAGATATGGCAAAGCCGGAAAAAGTTTCTGTAGGAGAGAAGTTTCTTTTTCGGGAGAATGCAAAAGAAGATGAATGCATAAGATTGTTCAGGCAGGCATTCGACCACAAGCCAGAAGTCAAGGAAGACGAAACTGAGAAAGAGAACAAGATCAACTATGAAGAGATAGGAGAAGCAATCCCTGAAGAGTTATTCCCTAGATGCATAAAGCAGATATTAGAAGGGCTAAAAGACGGGAAGAAAAGAGCCATGTTCATACTTGTAAACTTCCTAAACTCAGTAGGATGGAGCCAGGACATGATAGCTGCAAGATTAAGACAGTGGAACAAGAAAAACCCAGAGCCTTTACGTGAAGTCATATTAGAAGGACAGATAAGATACAACAAGATGAGAAAAGAAAAGATACTTCCCCCAAACATCGACAACAAAGCATACTATACAGATCTGGGACTAGATATCTCTGACATCGAAAGGAGAAACATAAAGAATCCAGTGAACTATGCCAGAAGGATGGCTTTTATCGCGCAGAGAGAAGCGAACAAGGGAAAGAAAGCAAAGAAAGCTCAAGTTAAGAAAGAAGAGAAAGATCAAAGCGACTTAGACCAGTGAATATATTCTTCAGGATTGCCTGAATCTACAATATCTTGCAGGACAGGATCATCGAACTTAACACCTGAAGCACGGAAAAATATCATGTGGTCAGCAAAATGCCTGACAGCACAATTAAAAGCGCTCCTCTTTTTGCGGCTTTTGGAATCCAAAGGCCTTAAATCCATGATATACTGCAGCTGAAGCTCAATGCATTCATGAGCATATGCCTCATCACCGGTAGAAACAAACATATACCTGGCAGCAAAGCTTTTCTTCGGCTTCAACAGGTCAGCACGGGAATCTTTCTGCTGGAACTGGCTGATCTCATTTACAACAGCATAAGCACTTTTTGCAAACCAAGGATCTGCTGTCTGAAAGAATGCATCCATCGCCTGATTTGCCAGATAAGACAAGACAGCATCAAAAAACATAGGATCAGAATGCCTATACCCTTCAACAGCATGATATATGCCTGTCCACTTTAATTTCCAGCTTGCCTTCTTCGAAAGATCCCCAAGATAGTTCTGAAGATTATTATGAGTGCTGTCATCGAGAGATGCTACGCTTTTTTGGTAAGCACTATGCCCTCCAGAAATAAGCAGATCCAGAAAAGAATCCGGAACAATAGGATCCTTTTCGGCCACAAAACCAGAAAAACTTTTCTCGATAGAGCTTACAGTATCGATAACCTCCGGGCAGCCAGTAGCCTGGGCCAAAGATTCAAGCTCTGACAAAGGCTTTACACGCATGCCCTCAGGAAGATCCAGGACAAAACCCTGAACTGACTTCAAAACATACGGCAAGGAAAGCGTTTCCAAGACATATTCTATCACTGATGTCAAAAACAGAGACGCATGCATCTGATACAGATATAGATTTCTGCGGTCCATATCTGAAGATTCAAGCCCCCTGACAAGATAGCGAATCCTCCTAAAGCGATAAATGATGGTTGAAGAAGAATTGTCAAAAGTGCTGGCATCTGCCATGTCCCCTCTGCCTGATTCAAGATAATGCACGGCATCCCCAAGAGGGCGTGTCTGTGCAAGCAGCCATTTCGACCAGCCCAAAGACCAATATCTTGAGGAAGTATCCTTAGGATTGCGTAGATCAATATTTTCCATAGCATCCTGGCATGCAATATGGAAATGAGAAATACGGCCCCTGGCTACAGGGCTAAGCTGAAGATGCTCAGGAGGCTCAAGCACAGACGCAATCTCATGAGAAAGATATCCTCTCTTGATCTTAACTTTATCTGAATCAGAATCTGCACACAAGGCAACAGCCTTATCCAGAAGGGTAAGAGCTTCCTTACGACGGTCTGTATAGCTTATAACAGAAGTTTCCTGGCCATGCAAAAAAAGCTTTGCGGCGCACTGATAAGCCAAAGCAAGAGGAAGCACCTCATCTGAATCAGAATAAGACCCAGCAAGCTTGAGCACAGAGCTTGCAAGCTGGAACCATCTCGGAAAACCCAGCTGCCGGCAAACACGGCGGCTGTTGACCTTCTGAAGAGCATAATCTAAAGATGCGTCTCCAAGAGACTCTGCACTCTCTACTGACCTGATCATATCTTCGATCGACAGCCTTTCCTGGATCTCTTCATTCATATGACAGCGAAAATGAAGCTTTAATTAAATATCTTTCTAGGTATCACTAAAGAGTAAATAATAAAAATAAAAGCTTAATCTCTTTGCCTATGGACGCAAAAGAACTTGAAGCGCTCAAGCAAAAACAGAAAGAGGCAATAGAAGCAGAATTTCCAAGCCTTAAATACTTATGCAGCACAAGCTTCAGCTATCTATACAGAGGAGCATGGAACGAAAATCCAAGCATATGGAAGTTCGGGCATTCAGCAGAAGACCAAATATCCTCTAGCACATTAGACCAAGAGATCAGGATGCTCTGGCAGCTAAAGCCGATAGAAGGCATAATCACTATCTATGCAGTCAAAGAGATAAGAAACAAAGACTATAAATTAATGATGAGAGCAGCGATCCTAGAAGACGGAGGAGATAACCTGGCTAAGCTTATGCTTCATCCTAACCTTAGCTTTGAAGCAGAGCAGAACCAGACTTTCATGGAATGGCTGGCAGCAGATGATGAAGTAAGCAGCCTGTTCCAGATCCCAGGATACAAATTAAGGGCGCTGAAGCCTGAAGCAATAGATACTATCGCGCTGCAGCTGATGCATACTCTCGAGCAGACCCATAAAGAAGGGATAGTGCACAGAGATATAAAGCCGGAAAACATAACAGCAAGGCTGAATGGAGGGATCGAGACAAGAATACTTGATCTTGGGATAGCCACAAGAGAGCAGCCTAAAACATTAAGAATGGAGCCAATAATGGGAACATTCAGATATATGGACATGGGATTCTATTTCAGAACCTTAGGAAGCAAGAGCTATGACAGGGGAGCATGCCAGCTGGATATATATGCACTGGCAAAAACAATATTAGAGATGGGAGGGCTGCATTATGAAATGCCTGCAAACAGCACATGGAGCTCGGAACAATCGACAGAAGCTTCTGAAGAGGAATCATATAAAGTGATAAGAGACTATGTTGTAGAAAATGAAGCGCTGACCCTAAGGCTTGAGAATCCGGTGATGGCAAAAGGGATGGGCATATACCTGCCAGAAAGAAAACACCCAATAATAATAAATGCCCTGAACGGAGAATACGAATCCATCTCGGAAATGAGGAAGGAATGGGAAGATTCTGAGAAGACAACAGTGCAAGGCTGGGAAGATAAGCCGAAAACAGAGCCTGAGAGCCCTAAAACAGCATAAAACCCAAATCTTTATAAAGCAACCTAGGTTTCTCTGAGGAATTAGGTATTTAAGGTAAATGATTAAATACATCATACATCAGGCCTGAAAAGAACTTTTTCAGTACATGACCAGTTCTAGAAGAAGATTCGCAAAAGGCCATTAAAAAAGTGACGAGAGGTGCGAGAGATAGTTCTCTTGCGCCAAATCAGGATAATAACATGAAAGCAAAAAATCCAAGGCACGGAAGCATGCAGTTTTGGCCCAGGAAAAGGGCAAAAAGAGCTTATGCTAGAGTGAGAGCTCACAAGACAACAGAAGCAAAGCCATCAGGATTTGCCGGATATAAAGTGGGGATGACACATATCTTTGCTGTCCAGAGCAACAAAAACTCAAAGATGAAGGGCAAAGAGATCCTGATTCCAGTAACAGTCATCGAATGCCCTCCGCTAAAAACTGCTTCTATACGATTCTACAAAGATACACCATACGGCCAAAAACTTATTTCTGAAATTTACGCTGAAAAGCTCGACAAAGAGCTTGGACGAAAGATGACAATCGCAAAGAAATCAAAACATAAGATAGAAGACATAAAAGATTATGATTTCATAAGGATAAACGTATACACGCAGCCTAAGATGACAGGGATAGGCAAGAAAAAGCCTGAACTGTTTGAACTGGCACTAGGCGGAAGCAAAGACGAACAATTGAAGTTCGCACAGGAAAAACTAGGAAAAGAGATAACAGCAGAAGAAGTCCTTATGCCAGGACAGCAGGTAGACATCCACTCAGTGACAAA
>CAZGIN010000099.1:0-4172 GCA_964526585.1 uncultured Methanosarcinales archaeon | reverse complement strand
GAAGTAGATAGGTTCATGCCTTTCCTGAAGCATTTTGAGATAGTGATAGGCTCAAGGAGGATGAAATCTTCAAAAGTACTCGTAAAGCAGCCTTGGTATAGGTCAATCCCCGGAAAGATATTTCCGCTTATCGTAAACACAATTCTTCTTCCAGGAATAAAAGATACCCAATGCGGATTCAAGCTTTTCAAAAGGAGGGCAGCAACTATGCTATTCAAGAAGCAAAAACTGGATGGATTCAGTTTTGATGCAGAAATATTATATCTAGCCAGAAAATTCAGGATGCCTGTGAAGGAAGTAGGGGTTGTTTGGGTGAATGACCTTAACAGCAAAGTGCATCCAATAAGGGATTCATACAAGATGTTTATCGAGATATTGAAGATCAGGTTCAATGATTTGAAAGGGGCCTATACAAAAAATGTCATTTAACATGGGGATTTTGAGATCGATAAGAAAGAGATGGTATGTTGTATTGTTCCTAATACTCTATCTGGCCTTAGCCTTCCATACATTCAACTTTGAGCTTGAATATGATGAGGCAAGACATGCTGCGCAAGGATATTTCTTCTACGACTATTTTAAGACGCTGCTTGGAGGAAGCTTCATATCTGTCCCTGATTTTCTGGTAAGCTATGCAGAAAAAGGATATAATATAGGGTGGCTTGCGCTTTATGATCCTCCTTTCCATGGGATCTTGCAGGGACTGGTCTATCTGGTTCTAGGAAGCAATGCGTTCTCAGCAAGATCTGCGACAATGCTGCTCTCACTGATAGGGGCAATATTCTTATACAAGATCTCAAAAGAGATGCTAAAAGACAGATTTCAGGCATACATGACAGTTGCCTTCTATCTAGTGATGCCTTTTGGATTTTTTTACTTTAGAAAATCCTTATTGCCCTTACCTATAAGCCTGATGATGATGGGCTGGTATTATTTCTTCTTCTATAAGAAGCCAAAGAACCTTGTCATAGGTATTGGCGCATATAAAATAAGCATAGACATAAACCTGATGATAAGTGCACTGTTCCTGACAGCAGCGACATTGATGAAATACCAAAGCATGATATTTGCAGCGGCTTTCATAGCAGCCTATTCAATATATCTGCTTGTGAAGGAGATGCGTGCAGGAAAAGTATCTTCCTTAGCCAGTATGCGCAGGCTTGAATCAGTATCCATATTAATGAGATTCTTCATCTCATGCCTTGTATTCCTTATACTTGGAGCCTGGTGGATAAAGCTCTCCCTGCTGGATTACGGGCTGTGGCAAAGAGTGCTCTTTGAAGGGACTGAAAGATCTAGGGAATACAATCTTGCTTTCTTCACATTCTTTTTCCAGGAGACATTTAGGGTGACCCTCTATTTTGCGTCTTTCGCATTGATACCTATAATATCTTACCTATCAAAATTCAAGAACGGAGGAGAGCGGCAGAAGACTTTCCTCTCCAAGAACATGAGAGAATTCATCTTTATGGCCTTGATTTATGTCGTTGCAACTATCCTTATCTCAAACAAACAGCTTAGATATATGGTACATGCGCTTCCTTTCGTATTCATATTTTCTGTGAGAGGAGTGGCTGACGTATCAAATTTTATCGGGAGAAAGATAAGGATAAAGCCCATAATGGCTTTTTGCGTGATCTCAGCCCTATTCATGACTGCATTTGTAATTAAGGATATACAAGACATGAGAGACGATTTTGACGCTAAAGGCTATGAGAGCAATGAACTTACGGAATATCTGCAGGCTAAGGGCCTGTCTAGATATGTCCTGAATATAAAAGCATCTGGGGCGATGCACGAAGCGCATTACAGCTTCACGCCAGACCTTTTCATATTAGACGCTATGAGGGCGAATAAAGAGCATGATCCTTCAAATTTCAGGCAGTTAGCAGAGACAGTCTATTGGTCTGCAGTCAAGCCACAGTACAAGGAATATCTTGCTAAATTAGATACCATGTCAAAACAGATACCTTTGATAATCGTGTTATTCAAATATGATCTAGAAAATGACATAATGGTAGAACCTGTAGGGACAGAACTTAAAAATCTAGGATTTGAGGAGACAGAGCTTACCTATTATAAAGTCTATGAAAAATATGCTCCGTCTTGATGCAGGCAGCATCAACACGCCTTTAAAAAGTATAACCTGCTTAGGCTTAGCTAATCTGTCGATATCTTTATAAGGAAAAAAGGTTTAGGCCAAAATATGTTCAACTGGTTAAAACGCAAACACCATTTCGGAAGATATAAGATAGTAAAATCCCTGATCAAGGGCAAAGGAACAAACCTTTTGGATATAGGGTGTGGAAGCCCATCTGACTGCATGAAAGAGGGGAGCTTCCTCAACTATATAGGATATGGGACAGGACTTGATATTACCCCAAGAAAGATAAAGTTCCCTTTTATACTTGGAAATATAGAATCCCTGCCTATCAAAGACAAACAATATGATGTGGTCACATGCATTGAGGTCATTGAGCATACACATAACCCGTCAAAAGCGCTGGAAGAGGTGCATAGGGTCTTAAAAGACAACGGGACATTTGTCATGACTACACCAAATAATCATATTTTTTTCGAGATGTTCTGGTTTTTTTGGGAAAGATCTTTTGGAAAGATGTGGGAAGACGACCATCATTCAAGCTTTGACAGGAAGACCTGGATAAAAAAAATAAAAAAATCAGGATTGTTTAGGATCAAGAAACTCATAAATTATTGGGGGGTGAATCTAATATTTCTGCTGGAGAAAAAATAGGAAGAGATGTAGTATCTCTCACTATAATCACTGTAGCTTTCATCTTGCTCTATAGTCTTCCGCTTGCAGTAAACCAATTTCCGTTCGGAGAGGGAGATGCTGTGCATAAGTTCGGGCTAGCAGACTGGGTATACTATCAGGACCTGGCTCCTACGACAGTCCCTTTTTTCTATGCAGTGTGGTATCCATGGGTCACTCCTAACGATTTCTATAATCCGCCAAACCCTATGCCATTTTTTGTGGAATTGGCTATAGCGCACAATCTTGGAGGCGGGGACAGGTTCCAGGCAGTAGATGTATTTTATGTGATTATCGCAGGCCTTACGGCAATATTTGCCGTATACTTTGTAATGAGAAAACTTTTCAATTTCTGGGTAGCTTCGATGGCAAGTTTCATGCTGATATTTCCTATATTAAATGTGATGGCTTACCTATGGGGGCAGAAGCCGCACATACTTGCACTCTCATTTGTTCCTTTATGCATATACTGTTATTATAAATATACAGATTCTTATATCTCAAAAGATCCTAGGCCTTTGTACATATACCTCTTTGCAGCCATGGCAAGCACAGGAGCTACATTCCATATGCAGATGCTCCAGATATTAGGGATATTTGTCATAATATACACATTATATCTAGTGATCAAGCACAAGAGACTGCCTTTTGATATAAAAAATACCCTAATAAGCTTGGTAATATTCCTATTGATATTGTCCCCTTTCCTGGCTCAGATACTGGTGCAAGGATATTCCCCTGACCAACTTGGGGGCGGGATAAAGATACAAAATATCGGCAGATTATTCCATTGGTTCGATGGCAGCGAACTCGGAAATTCAAGCCTTTACCAATACAATAATTATAATGGCGGCTGGTGGTCTCTTCCATTGCTCTTCGCAGGATTAATATTCATTCTTCTAAGACGCAAGAAGCAGGACATGCTACTATTGTTCTGGTTGTCTGCACTATACCTTGCCCTGCACATCGATGTACTAAATATTATGGAGCCGGGCAGAATATCAAGGATATTTTACGCTAATACCATGATATTTTATCCTCTGATAGCGATAGGGGCATTCTATCTACCTACTCTCTTAAGGCTTTCAGGACAGAAAAAATCTATAGTAAGAGTTGCGTTGATTGTAATCTTTTTTGTAATGACACTAGTTTTTTGCATGCCTCCTGCATATAATGCGTTAAAAGAGGCTTATCCTGCCTACTTAAGAATGACTCCAGCCCAATATGAAGCAGCACAATGGTTAAGCCAGAACACGCCTGAAGACTCGGTGATATACAGTTACGGGACGCTTACATATCCAAAGATGAGATGGATGCACATGCTTTCATACAGGGCATTTGTGGGGGGTTATGACAAGCTTCCTGACGAATTCAAGGAAATGGTAGAAAGCTTTCCTGT
>CAZGIN010000098.1:0-4232 GCA_964526585.1 uncultured Methanosarcinales archaeon | reverse complement strand
ACTACTGAAATAATTCCTTAACAAATCCATGAAAAACCTAACATTAGCAGCCTGGTCTAGCTGCTGCCTGATCTGCCTGAACTGAGAAGGCTGTGACTGAGACTGTGAATCTTCTTTTTGCACAAAAGCAGCATAGCTGATGCCAGCTTCCCTTAATCTAGCCAGCAAAAGGTCGTCTGAGGTATCTCGGTTGCTGTTTCGATCTACATGCGCGCCTCCAAGGATGGCTGCGCCAGGCAGATCATGGAACTGGACTGTCTGGACTATGTTATCAATGATGGTGCTGTCTCTCTCATAAACACTTGAATCAGATTCTTCCTGCATCCTATGGTAGAAATTATCCAACTGGCCAGCCAGATCACCACCGCTAATCCCATACTTGCCTAAGAACCAATTATCGATCTCTGTATATTCATGATTTGATCTTAACTTGTTAGCCAAGATTATGCTAAGAACACTGCTGCATATAGCCTCCCTGTTCCTATCCCTTGCCCCAGTATCAGTATCAATAGGAATATGGTCTATGTCAGGGCGCGTAGGCTTGATCCTGGATCCATTATGAGAAGAATTGGAAGCCATAAGACGCCTATATAGATTGTCATTTTCACTAAGGCCCACCCAAAGATCATCTGGATCAGAATCCAGCTCTACGCAAAGATATCCCTCAGGAGGAACATACCTGCATATAGCATTACAAAGAGAATCAACCCCCCTAGTATGGGTTTCTCCAAAGATAACTATTTGCGGAGGCCTGTCATCTACATTAAAAATGTCATAAGGCTCAAGGTTTGAATGCCCAAGGTCTTCAACCAATCTGGAAAGAGCTCTGTTCCTCCATCTTAATGCTTCATAATAATCATCGAATTCAGACCTAGCAGCAAGAAGTGCATCCATATGATCCCAACAGCCGTCAAATTCAGGAAGCTGCCTGAAATGAAGAAACAGATCCTTAAGAGAAAGCTCTAAAGGCTCAAGCATCTCCTGGTAATGTGACCTTGCAAATTCAGCAAAATTATCTTCAGTAATGCTTTCATAAACTTCATCAGACAATTCAAATCTTTTAAACAGAGTAAGACCCTGATCATTTAATGAAACATTCAATCTCTTATTCCTTGTGTCAATAAAACATTCAATCCTAACAAAGCGATCAGAATGAGGATCAGCATAATAAGTAGTGTAAGTCTTGAAACTGTCTCTCCACATGATCCTATCTTGAGGAGCTTCAGAAGGCTGAGACTGGCATACTTCTGGTTCAGAATGAGTTTCCCTTGCACGCACTAGATCACGTGATTCAACTGATCTTGAACCTAATCTAGACTCCAAATCACCTAACTGGCGCCGGATCTCTTGATTGGACCTTTCAATTTCTTCTATTAGGTCTCTTTCACGGTCCCTAGGAGAACTTCTTGAAGGCTGCCTTGCCCTGTCTGTATGGACTATTCTCCTGGTTGGAGAATTGTATCTGGATTCTTCAGGCTGAACTACAGCAGGCTGGTTGTCTGCAACTGGATAATTCTTGTTATCTTTGCACCCAAGAGTAAGGGCTGCGATGAATGAAGCATAAAGCATGAATCTTTTGAACATATTATCCCTCGATGTTACTTATTGATAGTAAATCGCGTTTTGATTTATAAAAGTTACTGCAATAAAGCTTTTATAGAGATGTCATTTACACAAAAATATGATAGACAACATAAAAGGGCTCCTGAAGATAAAGG
The DNA here is from genome assembly GCA_964526585.1 of uncultured Methanosarcinales archaeon. Lineage (GTDB taxonomy): Archaea > Nanobdellota > Nanobdellia > Woesearchaeales > CAZGIN01 > CAZGIN01. Next base: position 2,514 of record CAZGIN010000098.1, on the reverse strand, counting down.
ATGAGATAGGCGATATCCAGCAAAAGATTGATGTAAATAAAACAGCAGTAGATGAGCTGACAAAGAACATGAGCTCATTCAGGATAGAGCTGGAGCAGGCAAACAAAGCACAATCAGAGATGATGGCTGAGCTAAAGAACCAGCTGACTTCGCTCTCTGACTTCAGGAACGGACTAGAGAATGAATTGTATGAATTCAAGCTATTGAAGAATGAGCTGCAGAGGAAAGTACTGCTGAAGTTTGAAGAAGAACTGAACAAAGAGCTGAAAGCACAGATGGAAAACATGGGAAAAGAAGCCAGCAATTATGAAGAGCTCAAGATGAAAGTAGCAGCAACTGCAGCAAAGACAGAAAAGCTCATGCAGGAGATGGACAGGCTAGTAGAGATAAGCTCAAAGATAAGAGCAAAAGATTTCGAGATGGAAAAGTTCGCAAAACAGCTTCTGGACATGGATAAAGAAAAGCTTGAACTGATGAAGAAGATCGATACTTTAGAGAGACTGCTTGCACAGATGCAGAGAAGGAGATGAAAATACTAAGTGTTAGCAGTCAGCTCGCATATTGATTCTATCCCCTAAGGTATCGCAACTCCGAGTCCTCAATAAACACTACGTGTTTCTTGGGAGCTCTAAGATGTAACTTAGAGCTGACGCATGGAGTTGCTCTTATATGATAATGGATTCATACTCGCACTTAAGACTGCTAACACGGCCTACTGATGATGCACAAGAGTGCTCGGATGAGGCTCCTCATACTGCTTGCCGAAGAACTCGTCAAGAAGATCCTGATCAGTTATGATGCCGACCAAGCGCTTATTTTTGTCAACAACCAATGCAAGATGACGCTTCCTCCTCTTGAATTCCTTGAACACTTCATCAAGATATAATCCTGGAGAGACAGCAAAAGCCCTTCCCATTATCTTCTTCACAGGGATATCATGGCCTTTATGGCGCTCCATACACTTAAGCAGCTTCCATATGCTGGCAATGCCGACAACATTCTTGTTCTCAAAAACAACAAGACGGTTAAATCCTGAACTGAGAAAAACCTTAAGCACATCACCAGCCCTAGCAGAAGCCTGGACACCCACAACATTCTTCCTTGGAGTCATGATATCCTTTACTTTCTTGTCATCAAACTCAAGAACATTCTGGATAATATCCTTCTCAATACGCTCAATAGCCCCTTCTTTGTGGCCAAAATAAACAATGCTCTTTATCTCTTCTTCAGAAAGCTTCTCATGCTTATGGTGATCACCAGACAGCTTAGTCGCTAAAAAAGTGATGCCCTCAAATATGACAACTAAAGGAAGAAGCAGCTTCTGAAGAAGCCAAATTATCCTTCCAGCCTTAAGGCAGATCTTGACTGAATGGATCTGAGCATACACTTTAGGAATGATCTCTCCAAAAGTAAGTATAAGCAAAGTCATAACTCCAGTTGCGATCCCAACAGGATGAGAGAAAGGAAAATCAATACCTGATAAAAGATTGATTGCAACAGAAGTAGCCAGAGCAGAAGCGCCGATATTGACAATATTATTGCCTATAAGGATGGTGATTATCAACCTTCTGGGATTATCCTTCAGATTCTCGACAAACCATATGCCCGGAGTATTATGCTGCTTAAGAAACCTGATCTTAGTGTTACGCATCGAAAGGAAAGCAGTCTCAATTCCTGAAAAGAAACCTGAAAGCAATATCAATATCACCAGAGTAATGATTTCGCCGATCATGATGAAAAAAGCATGAGTTCAATGGTATTTAAATGCTTTGGAAATATGCATACAAAGGATTAAATAGTAAAAGCGGATTCTCTTCAGAATGCCACAAACCAATAAGAAAAAAAATATCTCAGTTCAATATAGTGGCGACACTTTCTGGTATAAACTGAAATGATGCTGCTGGCATAAGCATCCACTTGATCATGAAGCTAAACTTCTTGATAAAAGAAATGTGAAACCCGGCACCCTATCAAAAAAATAAACTGGAGGATAAAAAAATGAGAATCGTAAATAGAATTGAGCTAGTCAGAGAACTAGAGCCAGGAGGCGCGTTATACTCTATAGTCCCTGAAGAGCAAGGCACATTTCTGCTTGGGCTTGGACTATGGGACAGAGTGAATGAACCCCATTCGATAGAAGTTAAGAACAGAACAAAAGGACAGGTCATAAGGGTTGATGAGGAAGATCAGATTATTGCGAGAAGCCCGGAACTGAGCAATATAATATACCAGCTCATGCCAATAGATGAAGAGAGGATCTTCGTAGGCTGCAGAAGCGGAACTCTGCAATATCTGAACAAAGACCTGTCTTTGAGAAAAAGGATAGATCTCCAAAGCCCGGGATTGTATTTCTGGGTAAAGGATGAAGACCAGATAGTCGCAACAATGAGAGAAGGCGCAGTTGTTTTCCTAAATCTCGAGACCGAAGAACACAAGATAGTGCAGGTTGTAGATCCTGGAATAAGAATGTGGCCCATAATAAAAGACGGAGAAAGATACATAGCAGGCTCATAT
>CAZGIN010000097.1:3058-4256 GCA_964526585.1 uncultured Methanosarcinales archaeon | reverse complement strand
AGCCTTGATATCGCTTCGTATATCATCTATTCCCCCAATAGGCTTGGCCTGAATGACTTGATCGCTCCCATGAACATGATCTGGAAAAACATGACTACTCCTAACAGCACATAGAACACAACCTTTGCCCCTGCTTCAGTTACTGATAAGAATGACATGATAGCTATCAGGAACGTTATCCCTAAGGATGGCGCTATGCCCACCATCAGCATGTAGAACATTGCTAACGGCTTCAATTTCCCGCCATAGCTCTCTATCTGTATCATCTGCTCTCTTGATACGCTGTTGATTATCTCTTTCAGAACGATGCCTATGTCTGTTCCTGTCTTCAGGCCGTTGATTATCTGGCCCAATGCTCTTCTGAAGTGCGCTGAAGGGTTTCGTGTTGAGAGGTCTTCCAATACTGTTATTTGCGGTTTTCCTGATCTTATCTGCTTGACTGCCTTTTTGAACTCGCTTGATATCTCGCCGTAGTCTGATCTTGATATGTATTCAAGCACCTGGAACAATGGAACGCCTGAATTGACCTCTACCAGCATTGTCCTCAGCGCCGGCAGCAGGCTTGTCTCCATCTGCTCTATCCTTCTTTTCGCTATTATCTTCGGATAGTTCAGCTGCTGGAAGAAGACAAATATAGTGATGATAAGCACGATGATATAGGCGAACGGGTAGAATTTTCCTTTCAGCAGCGGCATCGAGACAAACAATAAAAGAAATATTAACAGGAATCCTGTTGATGCGATGCATTTCGCTATGTACACATCCGGCTTTATCTCAAGGTTTGCCTGCCACAATTCTAATTGAAATCCCGGCCTCTCAAGCCTTCTTGCTATCCCTCTGAATGAAGGCGCTGTCTTGTCAAGTATCCTTGCCGGCAGTATTGAGAGAGGTATTGTTTTCATTTTTACATTTCAAGCAGCTTTTGCTTTGGCATATTGCTTTTCACAGCATTGAGCAATGCTTGTTTGTCCAGATAGTAAGTATGCAATACTTTCCCGACTTCATCAAGGCTGCGTATGTCATTCTTCACCATATAGTCCAGTATCATCTTCCTGTCTTTGAGCTCTTTCTCGATCTCAGTCTCGCTCATGCCTGTATGCCTGCTCAAGTCCTCAAAAAGGCTTGTCGGCTTTCCATGTGATATCACAGAATCGCTTGTCGGATCCCACCTGTATAGTACGTTTGGCTTGACTGTCCC
>CAZGIN010000097.1:0-3048 GCA_964526585.1 uncultured Methanosarcinales archaeon | reverse complement strand
TGAATACAAATTCCCCAACTTGATACGTCCTTCTTATGCCTCTTCTTCTGTCTCTGAACATCACAACGTTCAGGTCGACCGCATCAAGCATCTGTTCAGGCAGGTTTATCGGCGGATTGACTAGTCTTCTTATGGTTTCAGCTACGCTGTCTGCGTGCACTGTTGCATATACTGAATGCCCTGTTCTCATCGCCTCAAATAAAACTTGGGCGTCTTCTTTTCTCCTTATCTCTCCCAATACTATCCTGTCAGGCCTCATCCTTAGGCTATTGATGAGAAGGTCGTTCATCGACACCCCTCCTTTCCCTTCAGGGTTTGGCTCTCTTGTCACAAGAGGGCTCCAGTACAAAAATTTTGGGAGCTGCAGCTCTCTGGTATCTTCTATAGACAATATCCTGTGGTTGGGAGGTATGAATGGCATACAGACGTTAAGGAATGACGTCTTTCCCGATCCTGTCCCCCCTGATATCAGAACATTAAGCTCATATTCTATCGAAAGCCATATCAATGCAAAAAGGTCTGAGCTGCATGTCTGGTTCTTTATGAAGTCCACCATCGTCCATGGATCCCTGGCGAATTTTCTTATCGTTATCGTGTTTCCGTGGTTTGATATAGGATATAGTACTGCATTTACCCTGTCTCCGCTTATCAGATGTGCATCCAATAATGGCTTCAGCGTGCTTATCTGCTGCCCTATCTTTCTTGCTATTATGCTGGCATAGTTTTCTATCTGCGCTTCTGAAGGTATGATCATGTTTGTTGTCAGCCACCCATATTCCCTATGATGTACTCTTATCGGCTCATGGCTTGATTTGATTATGATCTCTTCAAGCTGAGGATCTGCTATAAGAAATTCCATCTCTCCTAATCCCAGCATGTCCTGGAATAATGTTCCTGTGAGGAATAATCTTTCTTTTCCCCCTATTCCAGGTATGATATCTTCGATTATCTCTTTTGCTTTTGCATAGAACTCCTTCTTCATCTCCTGCAGTGCTGTCGGCTCGTTTATCTCTGCTGCTCCCAGGCTAAGTTCCGCAACAAGCCTTTCTCTTATCACCTCATACAGTGCAAGAGTAGGTCTTGTCAGGCCTGAGATCTGTATGTTATATGAGATGGCTTTTGATTTTTCTCCCTTTATTATTACATCTGCCTGGATGTCATCTGATTCTATTGTGTATCTTTTGATTGTCTGCATGTTTATGGCTTCCTCATCCTTGGGCTTCCGAACGCAGGATAATATATCTTTACCAGTCCGTGCTCTTCAAGTATCTTTGCCCATTCTTCTATCTTGTCTGTTGATACGTTGAACCTTGCTGCTGCATCCTTGAATTCCAGCTCTTCATCATTCTCTACGATAGATACGATATTGTCAAATACAGTTGTTATCTGTTTTGTTGCTGGAAGTTTAGGGACAGGTTTTGGCTTGGGTTTTGACACCTGTTTTTGGATAGGTTTCTGCTCTGACTGCTTTGCTGCGATTATTGGATCTGGTTTTGGGATCCTATTCTGAATGGGTTTCTGTAGAACAGGAGAAGGCTTCTCTATCTTAGATGCAGACTGCATCGCCTGCACTGCCTGCTTCGCATATGCTACAGGCTTCATCAGATTATGGACTAGCTCAGCGCGCTTCTTCTCTTTCATCTGTTTCAGTCTTTGTTCTGCTATTGCGAGCAATCCCATTCGCGTTCACTTGATATTGTACTTCTGCAGTACTTTTTTATAAGTCTGATATTCTTTTGTGAGGATAAATTTGTTTATCTCTTCATCCGGCAGCTTTTCCATCATTGTATCTACCATCTTAAGGAATTTTTTCAGGTCTTCTTCAGATACTAATTCTGATTTCTCAACTCTTCTTGTCAGTTCATGCATCTCCAATTGCGATGCCTTCCTTGCTATCACATCAAGCTCCTTGCGCAGCTTATGCTCCTGCTTCTTCAGCTCTTTCTCTCTTCCCAATATTGTGTCAACTTCATTTACTATCGCCTTCTCTTTCTCATGCATTGGCCTGCTGAATCTGAATGAGAACCTTATGTGGCCGTGCAGATAATGCTCAGCTATCAGCATAACTAATGAAAGAATCACAAGTACGCTCCCGATAAGTATCACAAATCCGTTTTGTGATTGGGAGGCTAGGACTAGAAGCACACTTCCTATTATCAACACTGCCCAAAATCCGAACAGCTTATGTTTTGGCCTGGAGTTTTTAGTCTTTTCTTGTTTTTTCTGCTGTGAATCATAGACCTCTATGTAGTCTCTTCTTTTCCTTGTTTTCCATCGTTTAGAGCTGATACGACCACCCCAGAAGGTAGCTCGTGATTTTTGTTTAAAAAGATGTGTTTTAATTCCAGAATGGTGAAGAGAAATTTATCGTCCTGATCTCAGCTGAGGGTATGCACTATTAAGCCCTTGTCTGATATCTCTAATGGATGTATGTCCTCATCGCATTTCGTGCGCCTCATCTTTCTTACTAAAAGGCTCCTGGAAAACTCTCCGCCCATGCTCTCAAATGTTATCAGGATTACGCCGTCGCATACAAATTCCGATATCGTATCCCTGCTTATGTATTCTCCTTTCTCTGAAGCTTCTGATATCAGCATCGCTGTGCAATGGTCTACCCCTTTCAGTCTTGATATGAATGAGTAGATGAACCTTTTCACTATCAGGTCTCCCAGAAGTATAGGGGAGAAATATGCCTGCTCTTTCACCAGCTTCCTGATCGCAATAGAATTTGTCTCCTGGATAGGAGCATTGACTGATAATGTTGATATCGAATCGATCACAAGCCTCTTTATCTTATTTTTCAGGACTTCCTTCACAAGATCGTCTGCTGTCTTGCTCGTTATCTTGTCTGTGCTTATGAACTTTAATGTGAGCATCCCATTCTTCTCCAAAGATTTCAGGTCCCACCCCATCAGTGCTGCCTGCTCTCTGAAATCAACTTCATTCTGCTCAAAGCTGACAAACATTGCCTTTTCCTTGAACTTTGCTGCACCATTGTATGCAAATTCCAGTGCAAACAATGTTTTTCCTGTTCCTGGAGTCCCGCAG
>CAZGIN010000096.1:0-4291 GCA_964526585.1 uncultured Methanosarcinales archaeon | reverse complement strand
CCTTCAATCTTCTCCTTCAGACTATAGGCTTCCTGAATAACAAGATCAGATTCTTTGTATAACTTTGTAGTATCTTCAGTAAAATCCCCATCTCCACTATAACAGACTGAATTTTTTCCATCTGAAACTTTGACTGCAAGATTGCTCAAGGAATGCCCTGTCAAGGCAAAAGAAAGCTCTAGATCATTGAACACGACTTTTTTTCCTTCTTCTGCATCCAAAAATTCAAGGTCAAACTCAAGCTTATCAAGGATATTCCGGTAACCCAAGCGTATACAATTGATGATATTCTCCTTATCTTCCTTCTGGCAGATTATAGTCAAAGGCTTAGCCCTCTTATCCACCCACATCTTCACCAATAATGGAGGCAGTCCAAAGAAGTGATCAGCATGGGTATGGCTGATGTACACTGCATCCAGAAGATCCTTGTCTGAACTAAATTTCCACACTTGGGGAGGAGCGGAATATCCGCAGTCAAGCAGAATATTCACTTTTGAACTGACTAGATAGGCACTGGTCGGAAACTTATCATCAAAAGCTTCTCCAACTCCGAGAAATACGACTTTCATCTTCTCTCTTTCACCTTGTGATCTCAAAACTCCTGACAGTTTCTAACAGCTTTTTCGCGTTCTTGTCTTTCTCGAAATGAAGCCTGACTGGAACAAGAAGCTCGTCAACATACTTAGCGCACGAAGCTTTAAGATCAAGAGGATGGACTTTCTTGTCTTTGAAAGCGCTCTCAAGCTCATTGTAGCTGTTGAATATCAAGTTTCCTCCAAACTTCTCAGGGCGCTCTATGAGTATGCTGTCATATTTCTCAAATATGATATACTTGAAATATTCAAGTATGGGATTGTCCTGCACTTCTCCTTCAGGACAGTAAGCTTTCTTCATCTTTCTCTTGACATCATCAGAACTGTCAGTCATGAATATTGCGCTGTCAGGCTTTGACTTAGACATCTTCATAGCCATAGCACGCTCCTCAGCATTAGAAGCATCCTTTGGGGGAGGAAGCAAGCCCATCATCATCTTATGGGAAACGATAACAGGCTTATAGTAGCCGATCTTTTCTCCTATCTCCCGGGCAAGCATATTGACTTTCCTTTGGTCCATGCCAAGCTGGCATATATCAACACCTAAATGGAAAATATCAGCAGTCTGCATGCAAGGATAAAGTATCTGAGAAGCCTGGAGCGCATCAGATTCAGACCTCCCCATGATCTGGCTGCACCTTACGATGCGGTTGACAGTACTATGTCTTGCAACCTGCATGACAGTCTTAAGATATTCCTGGGATTTCATGAGCTCATTGGCCCAGACAAACTCAACTTTGGATAAGTCCATCCCGCAGGCTTTCCAGACTTCGATCATGTATCTTCCAGTGGCCTGGATCTTGTCAAGATCACCGCCCATCTTGTTATTGGCCCAGCCATGCCAATCAGCAACAAGCATCTTGAACCTGCAGCCAGCCTTAGTCATCTTGTTGATGTTGATAGTGCGCAGAAGGCCTTGGGCAATATGGATATTTCCAGAAGGCTCAAAGCCGTCGTATGCTATAGGATTTTTCTTCTTCTCAAGAAGAGCCTTTAGTTCTCCTTCATCAATGATCTCTTCGCCAACTTCCTTTATGAGCCTTAATCTTTCTTCGATCTTCATAAACAAACAGCTAAACAACGGCATTTAAGAATTTTACCTAAATTATGGCTTCAGCTTGTTTTTCTTAGCCATATCTGCATAAGAGATGACATCCCTAAGCATATCTCTTACCAGGATCAAGTGTGCAGAAAGCTTTGTAAGCAAAGGCCTTGCAATATCAAGGTTTATAGGAAATGTAAACTTATCGATAACATCTTTGATCTCCTGATCCAGCTTGTCCCAAACCTTTTCCTCTTCAAACCACAAGCCTTCTTTCTGAAGATGAAACAGGTTCTCGCCGAAATCATTCACATAATGCCAGAACTCCTTTCCTTCAGCGGTTTCAGGCATTATCCTATAAGCTCTAAGCACAGAGATATAATCCTTAAAGTCCTGCTCCATCTCTCGGGCATACTTCTTAAACTTGCGATTCTTTCCCCTTATCATATGTATCATCTTGGCAGCCTCATCCAGATGTTTTATGCACTTTTCATTCTTGTCAGGAGGAACAGCCTTTCCCCTGACTATCTTCTTGACCTCGTCAATCTCATCCATAGAATTTTTTAGATAACCCATCTCCTTCTCTGCGATCTTCCTAACATGTTTGATGTCTTCAGAATCATCCTTATGCTCCTTAAGAAACTTCTTTATGAACCCTTCGTAAAAGTCCTGAAACTTTACGCTTTCGGTCTTGTTTACTGCCAGATCTGCATCGCTCAATCCCATAATAATGCCAAGAACAAGCTAGTTTAAATTATTTTGGTATTATGAAAAAACTCCTCGAAGCCAGATGAAGAACTTTGTTACGCCGCTCAGGCCTTTGCATCTTCCGTCTTTGCAGGAATCTGTATTGCACTCATAATCATGCAGGCATGACTCTTCTTCATTCTTCAATTGCTGGAACACCCCTGAACTGCTGCAATAGCCTCCTCCCAACATGTCTCCAACACGGTAACACTTAGGATCATCTTCGATATTGCATCCTCCAAGATCATCATGGCTGCATTTGGAACTCCTGCAGTAGTCAACAGTGCAGGGATTGTTGTCATTGCACTCAGAAGCGCGGTAACATTCAGGCCTTACACAAACTCCGTCCTCGCAATCGCTTCCTACATCACAGCCGCAGTCAGACACGCATGTTTGGCAGTTTTCATCGTTATTACATATGCCGTCTCCGCAGTAAGGGGAGAATATATTTCCAGGAAGACCCTCCTCTTCAACTACAGGTACAATAGTCTCTACAACAGCGGATACACACCTTCCTGAGCTGCATTCCTGATTTGAATCGCACCTATAGTTACAGTTGCCGCAGTTATCATGGTCATAATCAAGATTGACCTTGTTGCCGTCACAGCACCTGTCAGACCTGCACGTTTCTCCAGGATCGCATTTGCCGTCTCCGCATTTTGGGAGAGATGTCGGGCATGATCCGCAGTCAGATGCACAAGTCTCGCAGCTCTCTCCATTGCTGCAGCTATGGTCTCCGCAGTAAGGGCCGAAATAGATCATCTCAAAACGCACCCTGTCTTCTCCATATCCTTCAGTCGGGCTAAGGCTGATAATGTCTATGATATGCACTCTGAAATCATCATTGTAATCATATGTCCATCCCTCATATAACTGGGAAGACGGAACACTGTCCAGCTCTATAACGCAAAATTCAGGATTGGTATCGCTGCAGACAGAAACCCTTGCTATATGAGAAACTCCATTGATCAGGAACTCAGATGATTCGCCTTCGGTTACAATCATCTCTATGTGCTTGTCTAAAGCAAAAACAGATACTGAAAACATCAATAAAAACAATAACGGAAAAATTATCTTTCTCATTTCATTCATTTCTTGAGATGCACATCCATCTGGGGGAAAGGTATCTCGATCTTTGCTTTGTTCAAAGCTTTGTAAACCTCAGTCCTTGCATGCTGAGAAGTAACAAGCTTCTCTCCTAAGTCAGATATCCAGAACCTTGCTATGAAATTAAGGCTGGAATCTCCCAAGTCATGGAACAAGATGTAAGGATTCTTGTCAGGATCATCCAATATCATGTTCTTGACATTCTTCTTCAAAGCATCAAGCACGACCTTCTGCACTTTCTCTATATCTGAGCCGTAGGCAACTCCAAACGGAATATTTACCCTTATCTGCTTGTTAGGCAGGGTAAGGTTCTTGATGATATCATTAGCAGCCCTTCCATTAGGGATAGTGATAATCTCATTATCCCAGGTCTGGATCTTTGTGGCTCTGATACCTACATCTTTTACCTTTCCGCTGACATCTCCGATCTCAACAATATCTCCAACACGGTAAGTCCTGTCTATGATCATGGAGACTCCACCGAATATATTTCCTAAAGTAGACTGGAGAGCGAATGCAACAGCTATACCTGCAATCCCTAATGAAGCCAGAATAGGGCCTACTTCAATGCCCCATACATCAAGGATCATAGCACCTATAATGACAAATCCTGCAAAGTTTATCACCTTGTGGAACATGCCTAAAAGAGCGTCATCAGCAGTAGACTTGGTGCGCGAAACTATCTTGCTGCCCCAATGATCAAGGACAACATTGATGACAAGAAGCACCAATCTCATGATGAGAAGCAACACCAGGCTCTTCAGTATGTTCTGGGTGAGGGATACTATCGAGTCAGACAAAC
>CAZGIN010000095.1:0-4307 GCA_964526585.1 uncultured Methanosarcinales archaeon | reverse complement strand
GGTTGTTGATAATATCATATCTAAATATTCCAAGGATTTAAGAGAATTCTGCCCTGAATTCCTCAACCTGCTGCATAAACTCAACATCCCCATCATGGTTTTTTCAGCTGGCTTGGGGGATATCATTGAGGGCTATTTCAGGAAATTAGGGATCTTTACTGATAATGTCCATATAATAGCCAACTTTCTTGATTATGACGGAGAAGGCAGAGCTATAGGATTTAAGTCTGACATAGTCCATGTATTCAACAAATCTGAAGTTCAGCTTAAAGATAAGGATTACCTTGACAAGATAAAGCACAGGAAAAATGTCATCCTTCTTGGTGATTCCATCGGAGATCTGGGCATGACAAAAGGCATCGATCATGACACAATAATACGCATAGGATTCCTTAATGATAATATCCAAGAAAAGCTGGCTGTCTATGAAGACCAGTTTGATGTGGTTATTCTTGATGACGGTTCTATGGAGTATGTGCTTGATCTGCTCAAAGAGATCACAGAAAAAGATTAGAATTACTTCTTCTCCGCCCTCTGCAGGAACTTATCGAGCAATTCTGCTCCTTTCTGCATCGCTCCCCTCACATAATGGGCTGTATACCCTAAGTATAGGTTGATGTCTTTTACTTTATTGATCTGGCCGCCGTATGACCTGAAGAACTGCACATCTTCTAATGTTAATTTCCATGGTATCTTTGGGGTCTCAGCTGGATATCCTACTGTTATTATCATCTGCGGCCTTACATGTTCTGGAATGTTTACTGTCTCTTTTATCCTTTCTTCATCAAATGCTCCTACCCAGCATGTTCCCAATCCTATCGCATGGGCAGCTAACATCATGTTCTGTGCTGCGCAAGCGCAGTTCTGTATAGAATATAATCTCTCTCCCCTAACTCCGTAATGCCTTCTTGCAGTATCTGGCTCTGAAACGATTACTATATGCAATGGTGCTTGCGCCATCCACAACTGCCCGACACATGCTTCTGCTATCGCTTTCCTCTTCCCCGGATCATCTATTGTTATGAATTTCCAGTTCTGGAGGTTTCCTGCTGAAGGAGCCCACCTTCCTGCTTCCAGTATTGTTCCTACCTTGTCCCATTCTACCGGAACATCTAAGTATTTTCTTATGCTCCTTCTTGTTACGACAGCTTCTAAGACATCCATATGTGTCTAAAGAAATCCGGAGTATTTATAGTTTTTGGATGCTGTATCAGGACAGCTCAATTTTCATTAAATATTTATACTCCTAAAGTTACAGCTCATTATGCAGTACAAATCTCTTGTGGATGTTTATGAGAAGCTTGGCTCTACTTCTAAGAGGCTTGAGAAAACTCAGATCATATCAGAGCTTCTTAAGGATACTAAGCAGGATGATATCCATTATGTTGTGCTTCTCCTTAAAGGAAGGGTTTTCCCTGATTGGGACGAAACCAAGATAGGTGTTGCTTCCAAGCTTATAGCTAAGGCTATCAGCACTGCTACAGGATATGCTCCAGACAAAGTAGAAAAAGAGTGGAAAAAAACAGGAGATTTAGGAGAGACTGCTGAGAATCTGATCTCAAAGAAGACTCAGGCTACCCTCTTCTCACAAAATCTCACCATAAAGAAAGTGTTTGATAATATCCGCAAGCTTGCCACTCTTGAAGGCTCTGGAAGCGTTGACCAGAAGATCAAGTTGGTGGCTGAACTGCTTACATCAGCAAAGCCTGTTGAGGCTAAATATATCGTTAGGACAGTTTTAGAAGAATTAAGGGTTGGAGTTGCCCATGGAACATTGAGAGATGCTGTTGTCTGGGCTTATTTTGGTAAAGATCTTAAGATTAAGTATGACAAAGAAAAAAATGATATCTCCTTAGATGCTGAACAGAGAAAATCCTATAATGAGCATGTTGATGCTGTCCAGTCTGCTCTTGATGCGTCGAATGATTTCAGCCTTGTGGCTGAAGCTGCTTCCAAAGGCCTAAAAGAATTGGCCAAGATATCCTTAAAGGTTGGAACCCCTATCAAGGTTATGCTTGCTCCTAAGGCTAAGAATGTTGCTGATGCTTTTGAGCGCGTTGGAAAGCCTGCTGAGGCTGAGTTCAAGATGGACGGTTTCAGGATGCAGGTCCACAAAGACAAAGATAAGATCACTATATTCACAAGACGGCTTGATAATGTTACTAAGCAGTTTCCTGATGTTGTTGAGGCTGTAAGGAAGCATACTAAGGCAGATTCTTTTATCCTTGATTCTGAAGCTGTCGGTTATAATCCTGATACTAAAAAGTATCTTCCTTTCCAGAACATCTCCCAAAGGATTAAACGCAAATATGATATTGAAGACATGGCTAAGAAGCTTCCTGTTGAGCTTAATGTGTTTGACGTTTTGGAGTATAATGGGAAGCCTACATTATCAACCCCTTTCAGGGAAAGGAGAGAGATTATCGAGAGGATCATCAAGGAGTCTCCTAGGCATATTGTGCTTGCTGAGAAGCTTGTAACTGATAAAGAAGACGCTGTCGCCAAGTTCTTCAAAAAATCCATAGCTGCAGGCCATGAAGGTTTGATGCTGAAAAATCTCGATGCTCCTTACAAGCCTGGAGCTAGAGTAGGCTATATGGTCAAGCTGAAGGAAACTATGGAGAATCTTGACTTAGCTATCGTTGGAGCAGAATGGGGCGAAGGCAAGCGCAGCAGCTGGCTCAGCAGCTTCACTTTGGCCTGCATCGATGACGAAGGCAATTATCTTAAGATCGGCAAGGTTGGAACTGGCATTAAGGAAAAAGAAGAATTCAAAGGAGAAGAAGGCATCACTTTTGAAGAGCTCACTAAGCTCCTTAAGCCTTTGATAACCAAAGAAAAAGGAAGAGAAGTCTCAGTCAAGCCGAAAGTTATTGTTGAAGTTGCATACGAAGAGATCCAGAAATCTCCTACTTATAGCTCTGGTTATGCATTAAGGTTCCCCCGCCTTATGCGCTTAAGGTCTGATGAGCGTGACGAGCCTTCTGATCTTGATCTGGTTGAAGACCTTTATCACGGCCAGAATAAATAGTTATCACTTTAAAATAGTAAAATAATAGAAAGTTTTATATATATTCTAGAGAATATAACCTTTATGATATATGCAACTGAGATTCATGTGATACCTGCTGCTCCATGTACACCAGTTAAGAGGACTAAGAGACTGGCAGATCAGATATTAGCCTACTTAGGAAAGCATGATATTATTGGGCAGGCTATTAGATCCATAACTCCAAAAGAGGGTTCTCCAGAAAAAGCCCTTTGTTTTCTTGAAGTTCCTGATGTGTTGAATCCAAGAAGAGTTGAGATAAACCAGTCTATTATGCCTGTTGTTTCACTGCTTGAATCTACTGTAGATTCCTATGCCGGAATCTTGATAGCTTCACCCCAGGATTATTGGGAGCACGCAGATACAACCGGTCCAGTCGGGTTAAAAAGAGAGCTTGAAAGAAAAGGATGCTATTTTTCTGAGGATAACCTTCAGGTTATAGGCCATCAGTTTGAGCCTGATTTTGTTCCAAATGAAGAGCTTTTGGCAAGAGCGCTTAACGCACATGCGCTTAGAAGAAGCCTAGATGCATATTCACAGATCATCAGCGACAGGCTCAAAGAGGTTTCTGAAGATGCAGAAGCATGGGATACTCCTAGAAAGACTATCTCAGAGACCGAACTAGAAATCAGCAGAGTTCTCAATAAAGCAGAGCCGCCGTTAGAGCCAAGAATCCCTTATCGCAGGGAAATGCATTAGTTCCATAGTTGTTTCTCGCAAACGTTTTTAAACCACCAATTATCTTTGGTTTATAGTGCTCGCGTAGTCTAGTTTGGATAGGACGCGGGATTGCGGATCCTGTAACCCGGGTTCAAAATATAGGGGTGCAAGCCCTTATCTGAAAGTCCCGGCGCGGGCGCTTTTTTCATCTTCTCCTGACCTTTATAAGCAAGATTTCTTAAACATGAATTTGCCTTCCTAAGCCGTATAAGCCCTGAAGAAAAGCCTTATAGCTGGTCGCTATAGTGATTTTTCGAGGCCTTTCGATAAGTTAATAAACAACCCTCTTGCATCAGCTTGCCAATCGATCGAAAGATTGGGTATAAGATTACACATGTTGAGGGGTTGAAGAAGCTTTAATTTTATTAAAGCAATTTTATGGAAATACAGGCTATTTCCGATCTTGATAAGTGCAAAGTTCTGTGGGAGAAATTTTCTCCTAAGAAGACGATATGGGATCTTTGGGAGGTAGCAGTCTCTTTTTTTAATCCGCAAAATGAGGAGCTTCATTTCCTTGTTGCAGTGGATGAATCTGGAG
>CAZGIN010000094.1:0-4324 GCA_964526585.1 uncultured Methanosarcinales archaeon | reverse complement strand
CATGGCTGAATCAACAGGGATAAAATGTCTCGCTTTGGTCCACATAATGAGTGAAGAAAGAAACAATCCAAAACTGAAGGATATGATAAAAGCCAGTAAGATAAAGGTTCTTGCCCCATTGCCGATGGAAGAGTATTCATTTAAGTAAAAGCTTATATAACAAAAGTTTTCTTATGAGCATTATGACAAACATAAGCGATATCCAGAAAGAGCTTTCAAAGCAAGGCATAGACTTGATAATACTCTCAAGCCTGAGATCATTAGGCTATGATGAGAACATCTTCTATCTTACTGGATATGAAGGCCTTGGCTTCCTGATAATCCCAAAATCTTCAAAGCCTTTCATTGTTGCTCCTGCTCTTGATTACAATAGGGCAAAGCTCTCCAAGTTAAAGTGCTACAGATGGGAGAAAGGAGTAAAGCCTTTTGATTTGATCCAGTATCTGCTGAAGAAGAACCGTATAAATTACAAGACCCTAGGAATTGATATGGACAAGACTTCTTTAAGGCTTTACAAAAGTATGCTCCATTTAAGGAAGAAAAAAAAGATCGTGGATATTTCAGACATGCTCAGAAAGAAAAGGGCAGTAAAGACAGAGAAAGAGATTATGATCCTAAAAAAAGCTGCATACCTTGCGGATACTATACTAAAGAAAGCGCTGCGTAACATCCGCTCTTTCAAGACAGAAGCTGAAGTCGCTGCATACCTTGAATATGAGACTAAAAAGACTGGATGCGATATCTCATTTCCCCCTATTGTTGCTTCTGGCAGCAACGGAGGCATGCCTCACCACACTCCACAAAACATAGTATTGAAGAAAGGCTTTTGTGTGATAGATTTTGGAGTGAAGTACAAAGGCTATTGCTCTGACATAACAAGGACGATCTACCTTGGAAAGCCTTCTTTAGAAGAGATAAAAGCGTATTTCAGTGTTCTCAAAGTTCAATCAGCATGCATCTCTATGTGCATTTCTGGTACAAAGTGTTCTGATATCTTTAATTATGCCTTCTCGCAGCTTGGTGAAGCGTTCTGTCATGGTTTAGGCCATGGTGTTGGAGTTGAGATACATGAGCTTCCTAACCTTAAGGCAAACTCAAATGATGTTCTTGAGAAAGGCATGGTTCTTACTGTTGAGCCAGGAATATATTATGAGAACAAGTATGGCATAAGGATCGAGGATGATATCCTTGTGACTGATAATAAGCCAGTAATTCTGACAAAGTTAAGCAGGAATCTGTTGATAATAAGATAACTGAATAATTATCTCGAAGTTCTACCAAACATTTTTAAAGAGCCCCTCAATTAGATTTGAGATGACAACAAAAGAGAGCGATAAGCTGGATAGCGTAGTTTTTGGTTACACGACCGATACTCTTGAAGAAGAGAACAGGCTTTTGAAGGAGACAGTGGAAACTCTGAAGAATGAGATCAAGAAGATCCGGACTCCCCCTTTGATGGTCTGTGAAGTGAGAGAGCTTATGAAAGACCAGGCTATTGTTAAGATACCTAATGGCAATTCTTTCTTTGTGAATATATCAAAGGATCTAAAGGATATAGGTCCTGGAGACAGCGTATTGTGCGAACAGAAGAACCTCACTATATTGCAGAAGATCCCTGTCAGCAAGCAGTTTGATGTTGAAAAATTCGTGATAATCGAGAAGCCTTCTATCAAGTGGAGCGATGTCGGAGGATTGAAACAGCAGATCGAAGAGATTAAGGAAGTTATTGAGCTTCCTCTGAAAAAGCCGGAGCTGTTCAAGAAAGTAGGCATAACCCCTCCAAAAGGTATCCTACTGTACGGCCCTCCAGGAACAGGTAAAACCCTGTTGGCAAAGGCAGTAGCGTCATCTACAAAATCAACATTTATCGAAGTGGTCGGATCTGAGTTGGTGCAAAAATTCATAGGAGAGGGCGCAAAGCTTGTGAAAGAGATATTCCAGCTTGCCAGGGAAAAAGCCCCTGCTATTGTTTTCATCGATGAGATCGATGCGCTTGCCGCAACAAGGATGGAGATCGGAACTTCTGGAGAAAGGGAAGTTCAGAGGACTTTCATGCAGCTTTTGGCTGAAGTGGACGGATTCAAGAACTTGGGGAATATAAAGATCATAGGATGCACTAACAGGAAAGATATACTTGATCCTGCTATAACCCGTCCAGGCAGATTAGACAGGTTGATAAAGATCGACAATCCTGATGAGGAAGAGCGTGTTGAGATACTTAATGTGCATAGCAAAGACATGACTCTTGATAAAAAGGTCAAGCTTGATTCCATAGCTAAGAAGATGGCTGACTTCTCTGGAGCTGAGATCAAGGCGGTATGCACTGAAGCAGGCTATTTTGCTATCCGCGCATCTAGGACAAAGATTGTCCCTAAAGACTTTGATGATGCTATCGAGAAAGTCAAGTCTGATGAAGAGCGCGAAGGAACTGATTATATGCAGATGTTCGGATAAGTATGCTGCCTGATCATTTACTAATTTTTTATTTAATATATAGGATTTAGTCCTTATTCTTTCCTAATTTTCTGTATGCTAAGAATATGATCAATGCTAGTTCAAAGAATATTGTTATTGGCCTCGCGTATCTTCCCATGTCTCCGAAATATCTGACTGTTCCGACTAATATGGTTATTATTCCTCCCAGAAGGAATCCTGATCCCATCCATTCGTTTACTGGATTCTTGTGTTGAGGAAGATATAATCCTGCAATTATCGCGATCAGCCCCATGACTGCAGATACTATAAACACTATCATGTTATACTTCTGTTGTGCAGTGTCGTACTCAACTGAGCATGTTTCGCAGTATGCTTCTGTAGCGCATCCTTGTGAATCATATTTGTATGCTACGTTTCCATTATCTTTACAAGAATCAATAAGCTCTTGTGATGGCGCAAGATATGTGCAATTTTTGCCTTCTCCTATCATATAAGGCCTCATGTCATCTGTGCAGTAGTCGCTGTAATCAGGGTATGGTTTGATCGCATCGATCGTTACCTGCACTAATATAGAGAACAGTATTGCAACAACAAAGATTACGATTATCCTTCTTACGTCGCCTGCCATTTTGAAGATTTATGAACGCTCACAAGTTACATCCGTTCATCATCGCGTTAGCTCAGATGGTGTTCACCTGATCATTACGTTTTTCACTCCGCAAGATCAGTTCTCTGAGAACCTCTTGCTTCTCTGAAGCATATAAGAAACTGAATTGCTTATAAAACTTGTGTATGTTTTCTTCTCCTTGGATATAGAACCTTCCATGGTATTGCCTTCCTTCCTGCTTCCTTAGCTGTATATAGGATGTTTTTATGCCATGATTGTAGAGCAATGCCCTTATTTGGTTCAGAAAGTGTATCAGGTTAGGGATATGATCTTTGGCCTTAGAAAGCACAAACTGTATTCTCCATCTCCTTTTAGAAGGTGCTGAGCCTTCATTCCCGATAACTGTAGATATGAAAGCCTTCTTCACTTCCTCACTGCCTTGATATATCCAGCCAGGAACGCAGAAGGGTTGGAAAACCTTATTGCCTCTTGGCGCCCCTAATTTATGTAATAGCTTAGAGAAATGTGCTCCCCCGAGTAATTGGGCGGTGTAAGAATCACCGTTATTGGCCTTATATACCTTAAATCGCTCATACTTAAAGGCTGAAACAAAGTCTCTGACAAATTTCTCAGCATCGTCTTTTCTTCTGAAGAAGAAGCATGTCCTTGTAAGGTTTTTGTTGATATTGCCGTCACACATTGCAAATCCAGCTAATAGAGCAAAAAATGCTTGAGCTTCTGTTGTTTTGAATAATTCCAAAGGGTATCTCTTGACAAATTGGTTTTGCGCAATTGATGTCAGAGGAAAAGCTTTGTGATTGTCTAAATGTTCGAAGTTAGAGATGCACAGCTGAGGTATCAGGTTAGATTTAGATTCGACTTCATAAGGGACTAAATAATTCCTGTAGATGCGGCCCAATAGCTGCTTGTTATCAAGGGAATACAGAAATCCAGTAGTCATCTGAGAGGGGGATCTTAAGATCAGATTATTTCTAAAAAGCCTTGTGAGTATCATAGTGATTTTATTTTTAGTGATGCAAACAGAGTATTTGCTGTTTAGGATATTTGCTAAATCCGAAGTTGAGAATAGCAGCATGGGATTCTGTCTAAATATCTCATATGTTGCTTTATGCACTGATGTTTCAAGCTTCTCTGAATCCATCTTTCTTTAAGCTTGAAGATTCTTTATATGCTGTTCTTGCCCATGTCCAGTGGAATTTCCGGAACAAAAGATTATTCCTAATACCTACAATGTAAGTAAAACTAAATAACAAAATCATA
>CAZGIN010000093.1:0-4377 GCA_964526585.1 uncultured Methanosarcinales archaeon | reverse complement strand
ACCATTGCAGAAGGATATCACAAAGAAGCTTTATCGAACTTTATGAAAAAGGAAGAGAATACAGGACAGAAGCCCCAATGATGATCTGCCCAAAATGCCAGACAGCGATAGCACAGGTAGAGATGGAAGACACAGAAAGAGAAGGAGAGATACACACCCTAAAAGTAAAGACAGAAACAGGAGAAGAGATAAGATTTGCGACAACAAGACCAGAACTGCTTCCAGCATGCGTAGGGATGAGCGTAAATCCACAAGACAAGAGATTCAAGCATTTAATAGGAAAAAAAGTAAAACTGCCGCTAACAGAAAGAGAAGTTACAATATCACCAGATGAAGCTGTAGATCCGGAATTCGGAACAGGAATAATCTATGTATGCACATACGGAGGATTGCAAGATGTTGAGTGGCTGACAAGGCATCCAGGAGTCGAGCCTGTCCATATAATGGGAGTAGACGGAGTGTATAACGAGAAGGCAGGAAAATACAAAGGGATGGACAGCAGCACAGCAAGAAAAAAGATAATCGAAGACCTGAAGAAATCCGGAGCATTAGTCGAGACAAAGAAACTGAAGCAGGCTGTCAATGTACACGAAAGATGCGGAACCGATATTGAATATGTAGCGACAAAACAATGGTTCATAAAATACCTTGACCTTAAAGAAGACATGCTAAGATGGGGAGATGAACTGAAATGGTATCCCCCTCACATGAAGAACAGATATGACAATTGGGTTAAGGGATTAAAATGGGACTGGTGCATATCAAGACAGAGAGGATTTGGAGTACCTTTCCCAGTATGGTATTGCGACAGATGCGGAGAAGTCAAGCTGGCTGAGGAAAAGGATCTGCCTGTAGATCCAAGAGTAGACAAGCCAAAGACACCATGCAAATGCGGAAGCACTGAATTCACAGGAGAAAAAGATACCTTAGATACATGGACAACAAGCTCCTTGACACCTAATCTTGCAGCAGACCTGTATAAAGACCACCCAGTATTCAAGAAACTACTTCCAATGAGCCTGCGGCCACAAGGGCATGATATCATATCATTCTGGCTGTTCAATACAGTAATAAAATCACAACTGCATTACGACAGAAACCCATGGAAAGAGGTTACGATCAACGGATGGGCATTAGATCCAAAAGGACGCAAGATGTCAAAATCAAAAGGGAATGTAGTTGAGCCCCAACCAATGGTAGAGAAATACTCAGCAGATGCGTTGCGGTTTTGGGCAGGAGGAGCAAAACTAGGAGATGACATGCCATTCCAGGAGAAAGACCTTCAGACAGGAAAAAAGACAGTAACAAAACTGTGGAACGCATCAAAATTTGCAGCGATGCACCTTTCTGATTTTAGCGTGAAAGAAGATATAGAGCTTACTTTATTGGACAAGGGATTTTTGTCAAAGTTGAATAAGTTAGTTAAAGAATGCACAGCATGGTTCGATTCGTACAATTATGCAAGAGTCAAGCTTGAAGTAGACAAGTTCTTCTGGCAGATGCTGTGCGAGAATTACTTAGAGATCTCTAAGGATAGGCTGTATAATCCGGACAAGCGCGGAGAGAATGAAAGGAGAAGCGCACAATATACATTGTATACAATGCTTAGCACGATAGTGAAGATGTTCTCGCCATTCATACCCTACATCTGCGAAGAGGCATACCAGAACTTCCTCAAAAAGTTTGAAGAGACAAAAAGCGTCCATCTATGCTTGTGGCCATTATTCAACGAGAGCAGCATAGATACAGATGCTGAGAAAGCTGTTGATACTGCATTGTATGCAGTAGAACAGGCAAGAAAAGTTAAGTCAGAGAAAAATCTCAGCCTGAAAGCACCTGCCAAAGAGATGAAGATAATAGGAAAGATAACACAAGAACAGTTTGAAGCGATCAAAGAAGATATCATGGGAAGCACAAACTGCGAAAAGATAGCCTTTGAAGAGCTTGAGAAAGAATCAGATAAAGATATTGAAGTGGATATCAACTTATAGTTTCTTTTGGATTATATAAAATTCTGATTTTTATTAAGATAAATACTTTGTCGAGGAGAAAGGCTTAAAAATCACCACAGAATAAGATATCATATTGAAACATGAGAGGGATCACTAATGGGTTATGGCGATGAATTTGATGATTGTGAAGAGGAAAATTTAAGAGAGCTTAGAAGGCCTGGAAAAAGATCAGGAAGAGAAAGCAAAATATCAGGAAGAAGCAATAAAGCAGGAAGAAAGACAACAACAAAGATAGGGATAGAAATTTCTACATTACTACGCGCAGGATTAGCACCCAAATATGCAACAGCTGCAGAAGAGGCATACAAGACACTGATAAAAGAAGAAGGAGACGTCGATGTTGTAGTGCTTATGGCAGCAGCAAGAGTAAACCAGGAGACAGCCCCCACAAAATCAGTGCTTATAAGACAATATCAAATATTGCTGATAAGAGAGAAGATAGGAATAACAACAGAAGAAGCAGAAGCAGCATATGATGCACTAGGCGGAACATACCAAAGAGTACAGAAATTTGTTGACAAATACGGACAAAGAGCAGTAACAGAAGCAGGAGTGAGAAAACTTACGGAAGCAAGAGAAGCGCTGCAAAAACCCATAACCCCAGAACAATACTGGAGAGCAGACCAAGTATCACAAAGGCTCAAAAAAGATGGAAGATTCAAGCCTGCAGCAGAAATATTAAGGATAGGATACCTTGCAGAAAGCGTAGACGCGGTCATAGAAGGGATAGACCTGTTTGGGCCAGAAGACATGCTTACAGATGCAGGAGCAGCAGCGATAAGACATGCAGCAAGAAAAGTAAGCACAAGAGACCCTACTCAAATCCTTGAAAAAATAGTGGATGGAGAAGGGATAATGCTTTATGTAAGTGCAAACAACATAGAATACTGATCTCTTAATTCTTTTTTCTTAAAATATATCCTTCTTTTGTATCTTTGATCTCATAACCCTTAGCTGAAATCTTATCTCTCAAATCATCAGCTTTCCTGAAATCCTTCGCTTTTCTCGCTTTTTCACGCTCTTCTGCAATTGAGAGTATCTCTTTGGGTATGGACTCTTTTTTCCTTTCCATGACTCCCAAAACAGAATCAAAGCCGAGCATTATGTCTTTTACCTTTTTAGCATCTTTTGCGGATAAAGCATCTATGTTCTTGTTAATCTCACGCATGAAAGTGAAGACTGCCCCTAAAGCCTCTGATATGTTAAGGTCATCATCAAGAGCAGACTCGAATCCTTTCTTAGCAGAATCAATCATCTTACTCAGACCCTTGTTATCTTCTATCTTAGGTTTGTTCTTTATAATCGCATCGAGATTGTCAAGGAAATCATAGAACTTCTGAATCGTTTCGGGAAGCTTCTTTAAGTTATCCTCCCTGAAATCAAGCTGCTGACGGTAGTGTGTTGACAAGAGCTCGTATCTTATCGCTTTCGGATCGTATCCTTTCTTGATAAGGTCTCTAAGGGTGAAGAAGTTCCCTAAGCTTTTGGACATCTTCTCTCCATTTACTATCAGATGCGCATTGTGAAGCCAAAAGTTCACGAATTTTTCTTTGTTTGCGCACTCAGACTGGGCGATCTCATTAGTATGATGAGGAAAGATAAGGTCAACTCCTCCAGTATGGATATCAAAATGATCACCCAAATACTTTTGGGACATTGCAGAACATTCGATATGCCAGCCAGGACGGCCTTTTCCATATTCAGTATCCCAGAAAACTTTTCCGTCAGAATCCTCATAAGCCTTCCATAATGCAAAGTCCCTTGCATCCTCCTTCTCATATTCATCAGAAGTGTTCAGCCTTCCGTCAGCATTCTTCTTTAGAGCCTTTGGATCAAGGTTAGCAAGCTTACCATAATCTTTGAAAGAAGAGATCCTGAAATAGATATTGCCGTTCTTCTCATAAGTATGATGATTATTGTCAAGCTTCCTTATTATGCTGATCATCTCCTTGATAGACTCAGTAGCTTTAGGCATTATGCTCGGAAGCTGGATGTTCAATGTCTTCAGATCATCAAGGAAGGCTTTTGTATAGAATTCTGTGAAATCTTTCAAGGATTTGTTTTCTTTCTTTGAGTCTCTGATAGTCTTATCATCGACATCAGTTATGTTCATGACATCCTTAAGCTTGAAACCCTTGTACTTGAGATAGCGCTTAAGGAGGTCTACAAAGATATATGCGCGCAGGTTGCCTATATGGACATAATTATAGACAGTAGGGCCGCAGGAATAGATGGATACTTCTCCAGATTTGACAGGCTTGAAGACTTCTTTCTTTCTAGTCAGGGTATTGTAAAATCTTAATGCCATGCACTGAGAATTATGAGCATTGTTTTTAAATGTTATGAAGAAAAAAAGAAATAATTA
>CAZGIN010000092.1:0-4391 GCA_964526585.1 uncultured Methanosarcinales archaeon | reverse complement strand
CGGGGCATCTCTATCAGGCGACGCATTATCTGGCAGGGATAATAAGAGGCGGAAGATCTCAATCAATAGATGAATGGAGAAAGCATCTAGAAGACATGTCTGACAGGATCCTCAGGATAATGAGCTTTATAGTCTCTTCAGAAAAACTTGCGAAGAGAAAAGAAGGTGAAGAGATACAAAAATTTGCAGTAGATATCAATGAGATCGCGCATGACAACAAGAAGATCGCTAAATACAAGAAACAGTCTGACAGTATGCTGAAAAGGCTGTACAAATTTGAGAAGAAAAGCACCAAAAACATAGCTAAGGAGATCAAGAAAAGCCTTAAAGAAATGAAAGGAGCGAAGGGAAAGACAGCAGAAAAGCTGGATGAGCTAAGAAGGCAGTATGACAGCATGCTTTCAAACATGGACAAGTTCAGGCATTATCTTCACGCAGAGACCAAAGAGCTGATAAGAGAAAACAGGAAGATAATAAAGATACTTTCTGAAGCAGTAGAAGACATCGACAAGGCAAAAGAGAAGTACAGGCCTGCAACAAAACTTCCAAGAAAGTTCTCAAGAATGATAAAGAGACTCAAGAAAGCAGAAAAACTGCTTGACGGCAAGATAAAAGATCTGGCTGAAGGAAAAATACAGCCTGTACAGTTTGGAGTTCAGATAGATCCGGACCTTGAAGCATTTTTTGATGCTTTGATAGGAGCACTTCAAGTGCAGTACGATTTTGCGGAAAGGCAGGATGACACGATCAGGCCTATAGCAGATGTATGCATAAAGAGCGCGAAAACACTGAAGAGGCAGCAGCTTGCAGACGAGCATCTCAAGAAGATAGAAGAGCTGCAGCAGAAGTATGGCGAATTTGAAAAGAAGTTCTTAGGAATACTTCAGGAGGGCAAAGGTGAAGAAGGCCTTGAGAGGCAGATAGAAGAAAAAGTAAGCGAGATAGAGAATATACAGAAAGAAGAAGCCGGAGAGATAGACTATGAAGAATCTATCGCACACAAAGAAAGGCATATATTCAAAGCAGGAGCTTTCGAGCACCTAAGGAACGCTTCAAACGCATTACAAGACTACAAAAGAAGAGCAGATGCAGAGAAGAGGATATTCAACGCTATCAAGCAAAGGATAATAGGATTGCTGAGACACACAACATACAACTATCTCGACCAGAAGATAAGAGAGACTCATCAGCTTGCGCAGGCTGCAGAAGAGGCGCGCGCAGCATAAATCATCGCATTCTCGTCTATTTAACAACAACAAACTTTAAATACCAGTATCACTTGATTCAATTTAGTTGTTATGACTCGCAAGTACAAATCCCTCGTTGTGATTGCGGGATAACAGAAAGACAACTGTGGAAGAAAAACGGAACCTTTTAATACAAGCTCGTTTTTTTATTCACCAGGCACAACAAATATAAATTTTATAAAAAAGAGGGGGGAGCACAAAAATGATCGTTCGCGAAGAATTCCTAAACAAACTAAGACGATATTTCTCATTGAACCTATACGAGGTTAAGATCTGGGCAGCACTCTTATCAAGAGGCGTAAGCACTGCAGGAGAATTAAGCGATATAGCAGATGTCCCAAGATCAAGAAGCTATGACGTTCTTGAATCATTAGAGAAAAAAGGATTTGTTGTGATGAAACTAGGAAAGCCAATCAAATACATCGCAGTAGCACCTTCAGAAGTACTTGAAAGAGTAAAGAAAAACATGAAGAAAGAAGCAGAAGAAAAAGTAACAAGGCTTGAAGAACTGAAAGGAACAGATGTATTAGGAGAACTGAATACGCTGCACTCACAAGGAATAGAACTAGTCGAGCCGTCAGATCTTTCAGGATCATTAAGGGGAAGACACAACCTGTACAATCATCTTGAGCTTACGATAAGAAACGCTGAGAAATCAGTAGTATTGATGACAACAGCACAAGGGCTGGTAAGAAAAGCAGAAGGCCTGAGGCATACTCTAGAATCAGTAAAGAAAAGAGGAGTAAAAGTAAGGATCGCAGCTCCATTATCATCAAAAGAAGCAAAAGAAGCGGCAAAAGAGCTCAAAGGAGTAGCAGACGTAAGGCATACAGATGCAAAAGCAAGATTCTGCATAGTAGACAACAAGGATCTGATATTCATGATACTTGATGATGCAGAAGTGCACCCAACATATGATGTTGGAGTATGGCTGAACACACCTTTCTTTGCAAGCGCTTTAGAAGGGCTGTTTGATACCGCATGGAAAAACATGAAGAATCCAATCAAATAAATCCAATATTTTTTAAACTTTAAATTTTAATTCTCTTTTTTATGGGCATGATCATCAGGAAAGCAAAATTATCCGATGCAGAAGGCATGGCAAGACTGTACATGCAGTTCTGGGAAGTCCATAAAGGATTAGACCCATTAATTGAGCCAGCGTTCAAGCCCGATCTCAAGAATAATCTCAAGTGGGCAGAAAAAGATGTCAGAAGCAGGAAGAATATCACATTTGTTGCAGTTGTTGATGGAAAGGTAGTAGGGTATATGGAGCTTCTTGTGAAGAAGAATGAGCATTATTTTAAGATAAAAAAATACGGATATGTAAATGCAGTAGTTGTAGACAGAAAATACAGGAGAAAAGGGATCGCAAGAGCATTGATCAAAGAAGGGCTCAAGATCTTTAGGTCAAAAGGATTGAAGTATGTTCAACTATCTGCATATGTCAAATATAGGGTCCCTAAGATATGGGAGAGGATGGGATTCAAGACAACTTCTGAGATGATGATAAGAAAAATAACGTAATATTTATATAACAGTTGTTATAATTTTATTACAGATGTTAAAGAAGGATAATAGGACAAAAGTGCTAGAGGTATTCTTTTTAGATCCAATCCCTGAGGGGGGCCATAGGTTAAGGGAACTGAGCAGGAAAACAGGTATAGCTCCTCTGTCAGTCAAGAATTATCTTGATGAGTTTTCCAAGGAAAACCTTGTCAGAACAAAGAGGATACATAACTCTCCAGCATATTATGCAAATACTGAGTCAGATCACTTAAAATTTCTTAAAAAAGTATACAATACACAAAGCATAAAAGAATCAGGGGTTGTAGAATACCTATATGAGACTTGTATCCCTGATGTAATAATATTATTTGGATCTTATTCAAAGGGTGAAAATATCCCTGGGAGTGATGTAGACCTGTATGTACAATGCAGACAAAAACATCTTGATCTGGGAATCTATGAGAAAAAGCTGTCCGCAAAAATCAACATATTCTTCAGTGAATCTTTCGGAAAACTCAGCAAAGAACTTAAGAACAACCTTCTTAACGGAATAATCCTGCATGGATATATCAAAATTTTCTAATATAATAAGGATAACGCCAGATTTGGAAAGGACTAAATCAATAATAAAGATGGCTGAAGCAAACATCCAAAGGATAAAAGAGACTGACGCATCCAGATTTGCATCAGGTATAACAAAAGACTATTATGATGTTATAAGAGAGCTGATAAGCGCTATCATGCTTGCAGATGGATACAAAACATATGGGGAAGGGGCGCATAAATCTGCTATAGGCTTGGTGTGCCAAAAATATGAACTTAAAGAGCATGAAACTAGGATGATAGAAGATCTTAGGATATTAAGAAACAAGATCTCTTATGACGGCTATTTTGTGGATGAAGATTACCTTAATAGGAACTCTATCAGAATATCGGATATTATCAAGAAGTTAAGAAAAATAGCAAATAAAAAGATAAAATAATCCTATTCGAAATCAACTACAGGAGCAGTATCAGCTCCTTCAGATGCTTCGAAATAGACTCTTGAGTCAAATCCGAACATACCTGCGATCATGTTGGTAGGAAACATCCTGATCTTCCTGTTGTAAGGAGTGACTGCATCGTTGTAGCGCTTCCTCTCAACACTGATCTTGTTCTCGGTGTTTGCAAGCTCATCCTGCAAAGCCATGAAATTCTTATCGGATTTAAGTTCAGGATATGCCTCTACTGTTACCAAAAGCCTGCTCAAAGCAGATTCCATAGAAGTTGCAGCCTGAGCTTTCTCATTGATAGTTCCTGCGCTGGCCCAAGCGCTTCTTGCAGCAGTCACGTCAGTAAAGACTGAAAGCTCCTGCTTAGCAAAACCTTTCACAGTTGCGACTAAGTTAGGGATCAGATCCGCACGCCTCTGCATGACTGTCTCGACCTGCGCCCACTGGTTGTTTACGTTCTCATCTAGCCTAACCAGTGAATTGTAGCTGCTCCATAACCAAAGAGCGCCCAAAACCAAGACAACAGCAATGCCTATCAAAGTCCATTGGCCTGTTGACAATCCAGTTTTTTTTGCCATCTTAAACCTCCATCATCCTTCATTTATTATTTTTATCTTCATGCTTCTGCCCTTCATTGTAAAGT
>CAZGIN010000091.1:0-4425 GCA_964526585.1 uncultured Methanosarcinales archaeon | reverse complement strand
TTTGCATCCTAAGATCTTTGGAGGGCTTCTTGGGTTGAGGGACAGGTCTTCTCATGTTCTCCAGATGGAGGAGCATGGCATACTTCCTCTTGACTTTGTTATTGTTAATCTATATCCTTTTGTTGATGCGATAAGGTCTGATCCTGATAATATTGATAATGCTCTTGAGAATATTGATATCGGCGGGGTTTCCCTTATCAGGGCTGCTGCCAAGAACTCAAAGGATGTATGTGTTGTTGTTGATCCAAATGATTATGCTGTGATCATTGCAAATCTTAAGAAAGGGGTTGATGCTAAGCTGAAGTCGATGCTTGCTGTCAAGGCTTTCAGCACTACTTATGAGTATGAGGCTGCTATCCATTCTTATCTCGGGAAGAGATTCTGTGATGAAGATGTGCTTCATCTTTCATATACTGAAGGCTATCCTTTAAGATACGGAGAGAACTGGCATCAAAGTGGTTATTTCTATCGCGGAAATTCTGATGAGCCTTGCATATCTAATTATGTCAAGCTTCATGGCAAGCAGTTGTCTTTCAATAATTTTGTTGATGGAGATGCTGCTCTTGAGTGCGTCAAGGATCTGATAAGCAGTGATAAGGATTCAAATGCTGTTGTTGTGGTAAAGCACACTAATCCTTGCGGGCTTGCTACCGGCTCTTCATTGAAGAAGGCTTTAGAGCATGCATGGAGTGGGGATACTGTGTCTGCTTTTGGCAGCGTCATAGCTTTCTCTAAGAAGGTTGATCTTGATACTGCTGAATTCATGAAGGGAAAGTTTGTCGAGATGGTGCTTGCTCCTGAATATGATTCTGATGCTTTGGAATATCTCAGCAAGAAGAGCAAGGATCTGAGGATACTTAAGATTCCCGGCTTGGATAGTTACGACAAATCAAGGTATGATGCTCCTGTGTTTAAGCACATAACTGGCGGCATGTTGAAGATGTCCAGGGATGATATTGTTGTGAATGAATGGAACTATGTTACTAGAGAAGCATTCCCTGATGATAAGATATCTTTGGCTGAGTTCACTACAGTTGCTTCAAAGCATACAAAATCAAATGCAGTGATCTTGGGCATAGAATATCAGCCTGGATCTTACAAAGTGCTGGGCATGGGTGCTGGCCAGCCTAACCGTGTAGACAGCTTACGGAAGCTTGCTTTCTCAAAAGCTGAGGAAAACCTAAAGGCATGGTATGATGCTGAGGATCACATAACTCCTTTCAATGATTTCGTGAAGACCAAACTTTCAGAATGTGTTCTTGTCAGCGATGCTTTCTTTCCTTTTGATGATACTGTAAGGTTTGCTGCTGAAAAGAATATCAAGTATGTTGTCCAGCCTGGAGGTTCTATACGCGATAAAGAGGTCATCGCTGCATGCGATGAGCTTGGAGTTTCGATGGTCTTCACTGGAGTCAGGCATTTCAGGCATTGATTGTGCTTATCACATTCCCTTCGATCTTAAATTTCTTTCCCAGAAACTGTTCCACCACAAACATGTTTGTTTTGGTGTGGTCTGTTATCTCTGTTACTTTTATCTTTCCTTTGCATACTGCCAATAATGGGATAAGGTTATCTGCAAGGTGGCTGTCTATTGGAGCTTCCATCGCTATCTCTGACTTCAGATTATTCGCTGCTGCTTCTCCTACTTCTTCAGATTTTACTCCTATCTTTCCTAAAGAATCTGCTCCTATCTTGATCTCTCCATTTTTTGCCCATAATACGATTCCAGTTCCTTTTGATGATGTGTTTTCATATTCTGTTGTGATCTCTACTGGTATCCCCAGATCTTTAAGCGCTTTCTCAGCAGCTTCAGCCTGCCTTTCTGCTACTCTTGCTTTCTTCAGCTCTGAGCTTGCGTTGCTTATGCCTTCTATCTTTTCTATCTTTCCGAGTTCAATGATGTCAAATCCGCACTTTGCAGCTTCTTTGTATTCCTCGAATTTTGGCTTGATGTGGATCTTAAGGATCCCTCCTCCTTTTGGATAGTATCCTCTTTTCACTTTAACAGCTTCGATATCTGCTATCTTTTGGTAATATGGGATCAGAAGCTCTATGAAGTAATCTATCGGCATGCTCCATCTTGTATCAGTCCCGCCTTTTACAGTTAAGGTGATCTCTTTCTCTCCGAAGCAGCATGGCAGCAGCACTGCCTGCAATAGGAGTGTTATGCTTCCTGCTGTTCCTATATCTATCGTAAGGTCTTTTGCTTCAATTTTTCCAGGTGAGAATTCAAGTGTTGTGCTTCCTATCTCTGCTCCTTCTGCTTTTGCATCGCATAGTTGCTGCAGTGCTTTCACGCAGTGCATGTGCTGCGCTTTTAATCCCGGAGTTTCCCTTCCTTTTCTTATGTTTACAGCTTTGAATGGAGTTTTAGTAAGGACGCTGAACGCTAGTGCGCTCCTTATGAGCTGGCCTCCTCCTTCTCCATGGCTTCCGTCTATCTCTAGCATCTCTATCTCAAACATGAAGGACTTTAAAAACTATATGGCTGGGTGATATATCTCTCATAAAAATTTTTAAACTATAGACGAATAACCTGTTTTGGGGGTAAGAATTATGATTAGGCTGGAAAAAGGAACAAGAGCTTATTGGTCTCTGATTGAACATCTGACATTGCGCAGCTCTCAGCTTGTTCTTGAAGGAATAGTTGAAGGTGATCCTGCTCCAGATATGCGTAAATTCCAGCTTGATTATGCAACTCATGTTGATGATCATCCTTTGGATATAACTCCAGATGTTTTGAGTGAGTTGATTAAGGCGTATAAGGGTAGAAACCTGATCCAAAAGATATTTGGCAGGGAGAAAGCCCCTGTTGATCTAGAACATAAGACAAGGTTTCAGAAGCCGCAGCCAGGTCTTTTTATTCACTTAGATAGATTAAGAGGTCTGAAAAAGTATTGTCTCAATAGAGCCTTTTTACCAAGCCTTTGGAATTCTTATGGGAGTAACAGAGGATACCACTCTTCTGAAGATGAAGATATTGCCCTGAAATTTTTTGGAGTAGTTGATGAAGTAGCTAAGCTCTTTGAAGGTTATGTAGTCTTGGATGCGTTGGAAGCGCTCCATAGAAGAACGATAAGCAATCCTGTTAAAGATTATGATGCCCCTTTAAATCCTCTTGAGAATCTGGATTTCCGTCCGTTAGGCCCTGCTTATCAGGGGAATATGGGTATGCAGTTTCGCAATACTGAACCCACTCTTAAGTTATATTGCCATGTGAAAAAGTTGATGGATGATCCTGGAACTAAAAAAGTAGTTGCTCAAATCCTGGTAAATTATATCCTAACACATCATTTCTATCCTGGAGGCCGTGCTCAAAACATAGCAGATCTGCGGGACACAACTCCTCTGCAAGATACTGGAGTGGACGAGAGGCTAGAATATTCAGATGATCCTGACAAGTGGCTTAAGACTCATGATGAGATAAGGCAAGGATTTCGTGAAGTGCTTTTGCCTCCAGAAGAAATATATGATACGTTAGGGTATGCTAGACAGCTTGTCTGCGGGCGCATACCAGATGTTAATCAAAGGCTGGAAGAGGTGATTGCAGGACATAATGATACTGCGGTTAAGTATGGTTTTCCAGAACTTCAGTTAAATCCTAATCCTTAGGATCTGTTTATCAATTGCTCTCTTCTCGGGCCTGTGCTTATCATCGAAACTTTCACTTGTGTTACTTCTTCTACTGCCCTTATGAATGCTTTTGCGTTCTCTGGCAGGTCTTCATATGATCTCATGCTGCTGATGTCTTCTTTCCATCCAGGAAGATCTATGTAGATCGGTTTTGCATTGTCCAGATCATGAGGGTATGTATTTACTGTTTCCCCATCTACTGTATATCCTATGCATATCTTTATCGTTTCCAATACTCCAAGAACATCAATTTTTGTGAGCGCGATCTCATTGAACCCATTAAGCTGTATAGCATATCTTATCATCGCTAGGTCAAGCCATCCGCATCTTCTTTTTCTTCCTGTTGTAGTTCCGAATTCTTTTCCTTTTGTCCCTAGCGCTTCTCCTCTCCAGTCAGTTAATTCAGTTGGAAACGGCCCTGATCCTACTCTTGTGGTGTAGGCTTTGACTACTCCTATCCTTCTTTTGAAATCATGGTATGCCCCTCCTCCTGTTATGGCTGCTCCTATCGATGGGTTTGAGCTTGTCACAAACGGATATGTTCCGTGATCGATATCCAGCATGACTCCTTGTGCTCCTTCATATAGTATCTTTTTAGTTTTGTCTGATAATATCTCTGTTGTGTCTTTCATGTAATGTATTATCTTTTGTCCTATGTCATAGTAGAAATTTGTTATCTTGTCAAGATCGAATATGACTCCTTCTGATGTTAATCTTGGGTATTCTTTATCCATAAGCGCTTTAAGTTCTACATCCTTTACTTTGTAGACATGCAGGAGCATCCTTAGTTTT
>CAZGIN010000090.1:0-4454 GCA_964526585.1 uncultured Methanosarcinales archaeon | reverse complement strand
CGTATCGCTTACAGGGCCAACGAAGCCAAAGTCAACAATCGGGGTTATGTTCCATATATATTCTACATCTACAGCAAGAAGATTTGAAGGAATGTAGAAGGTATCTGTAGTGTTGATGTCGAGAGATTCCAAGAATCCTCCGCAGTCAGCTGCTGTGCACAGCAGCTTCATGTTGTACGTAACGCCATCTCCTTCAGGATCAAATGAAGTGGTCCAGCTGAAATATGGAGTGCGGTTGAAGACAGTGTTGTTGTTATCTGTTGGAGTTAATAGAGTAACTTGAGGGGGAGGATTGTTGAACGATATCACCAGAGGAGCTGAGCAGTTTGTATCTCCATCACTAAAGCCGTCATTAGGAGTCAGGCAGGCAGTCCATGAATCATATGAAGATGTTTCCTGTGATACTATGAGATCAGAGCGGTCTTGGTATAAGGCCTGGATCTGCTCTTGTGAGAGGGAGCGGTTGTATATTCTTACATCATCTATCATTCCGTCAAAGGCGTTAGTATTGTCTCCATATCTTCTTCCGATCTCAGCAGAGTATGTGTTAGTGAGAACTTTCTCCCCAATGCTTGAACTTACTGCATCTAATGAGCCATTCACATATATCCTTAACTTGTCACCATCATAGGAGGCTGCTACGTGCATCCACACTCCGGATTTCCATGTTGAGTTTGAAGAGAGGAAATGCTCATTTGCATCACCTACTCCATCTTCATCCATAAAGAACACCTGGAACTTCTGGTCAACAGTAGAAGGCCTTATGCGTAGGAAGTAAACATGAGGCTCTCCAGAAGATCCTAATCCGCCTTTTGATACGATCGAGGCGTATTTTGTATTTTGGTCTATCTTGACCCAAGCTGCAAGCGTGAAAGCTTCTGAGACATCTAGGCTTGAACGGTAAGGCATGGAGATATATGACGATGATCCATCGAACATGAAAGAGCCGAACCCTTCTCTTCCAGTTGAGTTCCAGATCGCATTGACAACAGTTCCGTTGTTCTGATAGGATGAGTAATCCCTTACCTTAGTACCGCTTTCAGCAGTAAGATTGCCTTCGAACGGCATGTTCAAGACAGCAATCGACTGTCCATTTAATCTCCAATCAGTAATGTTGTAAATTGGATCTAGGTCAGGATCTGAAACAGAGTAATGCAATGTTAAGTTATCATCTGAAAGGTTGAACTTGGAAGTTGCATTGAGATTGATCGAGTTTACAACTGGAGGCTGGTTTGGACCAGCAATCGGATGATAATCAATGCTATCCGAATCAATTGTCATGTTAGCATCATCGCAGAAGCCGTCCTTATCTACATCATAGCATCCTTCAGAAGCTTCATCGAACAGCAGCCATCTGTTTCCGGTAGGTATTCCGGATATAGTGAAGTTCCAGTTGTTGCTGTCTAAATCTGTTACGTTTGTTCCGTTCATCAATATATTCTTATACAGCACTATTCCTGTTATGCCTGAAGGTATGTAGATATCTATGTTGTTGTACAGGATTGTGTTGTTGATCACCTGGCTGTTATCTGCAACTGTCCCGCCGAATTCGATACCCTGGCCTGCGTTGTTGATGATTGTACAGTTGTAGATGTATGTGCGGTGTTCAAGGTTCATGCCGTCTCCGGAATTGTTATAGATCTCTGTTTTCCTGAATGTATTGTCCCAGCACGTATCATCTAAGTCGACGCCAACCCCATTATTGTAGATATGGCTGTTGGAGATGTTGTTATTGGTGCAGTAGGCTGAAAAGTACATTCCTATATTACTGCCTTGGCTGATGTTTATGTTGTTGAAAGTATTGGTCGTTGTATGAGAAGCCATCAGGCCGTGGCCTGAGACATCTTTGATCGTGATATTGTTTATATTGTTGTAGTCAGAGGAATATAAGTACAGGCCTGTGTCTATCGAGGATGAAAGTGATGTCAGGTTTGTTATCCCGCCATAGTCTGAGTGTCTCAAATATACACAACTGCCATCTATATCGCGGCAGTCTATGTTTTTTAATGTGAAATAGTTGAAGTAGTCTGTGTAGATGCCATAATCGTCGGTTGATCCTGTTCCAGAGCCGTTTAAGAACAGATTTGTCAGGTTAACATAATCTGAGTATTGTAGGTAGATCTGGCTTCCGAAATCACTCACCTTGCAGTTGCGGATGGTCGTGTAATGGCTGCCTTCACTGTTTGATTGGGGTGTGTAGATCCCGTAGTTTGTGGTTGCGCTGCTATCCCCGTCTATTATGTTGCCGAGGCAGTCGAATGTGAGAAGGTTTTTGTAGTCCATGTTTATACATGTTCCTGAGTAGTCAGAGATGTTTGCTGTCAAGTTGATAGTATCCCCTGGTGTTGAAAGGTTTGCGATCACATAATTGCATCCATCGCAGCTGCTGCAGTTCCATGTCTTGTAGGATTCTGTGCCAGTATAATGCGGCCAGTAATCGTATACTCCAGATGTTATCTCGTAAGGGGTATCGCAGAACCCGTCTCCATCACTATCAACACAGCCTTCATTATCTGAATCATACAGCTCCCAATAGTTTCCGCCAAAGGTTTCATTGGTGGTGTTCCATAGTACTCCAGTATTGTCGATTACGAGCTTGCTGGATTCAAGATAATTGTTGTAGATCAGGATGTTATCCAGGCTTGACGCAATCTCAATATCCATCCCACCGTTGTAGCGGATGGTGTTATTGATAACCTTGCTGTTGTCTGCAATTGTTCCTGTAAATTCAATCCCGTCTCCAAGGTTGTTTGTGATCGTGCTGTTGTAGATGTATGTGCGGTGTTCAAGGTTCATTCCGTCTCCTGTGTTGTTATAGATTTCGATCTTTGTGAATGTATTGTCCCAGGACTTATCATCTAAGTAGATTCCGTTGCCTGCATTATCATAGATATAGCTGTTGGAGAAGTTGTTATAATCGGTGTAGACTGCCAAGTACATTCCCATATTGCCGCTTTGGCTGATGTTTATGTTATTGAGGATGTTGCGCGTTGCGTATGCAGCTGTTAGGCCGTAGTTGGACATATCCTGGATTGTGATATCGTTTATGTTGGTGTAGTCAACGTAGGCCAAGTTCATCCCGTTGTAGGTCGATGACGAGATTGCTGTCAGGTTTGTCAGTTCTCCATAGTCTGAATGTGCGATGTAATAGCCTGTGTTGTCTAGATCAAGGCAAGCTATGTTTCTGAGTGCAGGGTAGTTGCAGTATTCTATGAAGATGCCCTCGTTGTCGTTTGCACCTGATCCGTTAAGGATTAGGTTAGTTAGGTTGGCGTAGTTTGAGTACCGGAGATAGATCTGCCTTCCGAAATCACTCACCTTGCAGTTGCGGATGGTCGTGTAATGGCTTCCTTCACTTCCTATTTGAGGGGTTATGAAGCCGTAGTTTGTTGTAGCGCTGCTGTCTCCGTCAATTATGTTTCCAAGGCAGTCAAATGTCAATAGGTTCTTGAAGCTGAAGTTGATGCATGTTCCGGGATAGTCAGTGATATTTGCTGTCAGGTTGATGGTATCTCCTGGTGTTGCATTATTTCTGATCACATAAGTACAGCCCTCACATGATGAGCAGTTCCATGTCTTGTAGGATTCTGTGCCAGTATAATGCGGCCAGTAATCGTATACCCCAGATTTTATCTCGTATGGATCGTCGCAGAACCCGTCTCCGTTGGAGTCAACACAGCCTTCATCGTCTGAGTCATACAGCTCCCAGTCATTTCCGCCGAATGTTTCATTAGTGGTGTTCCATTTTGTTCCTGTGGCGCTGTCGATAATGAGCTTGCTGGATTCAAGATCATTATTGTAGATCTTTATGTTGTTCGAGCCTGACGCGATTTCTATGTCCATCCCACCATTATACCTGATGGTGTTGTTGATGACCTCGCTGGTGTCTGCGCTTCCTCCGCTAAATTCGATCCCATCTCCAAGGTTGTTAGTGATAGTGTTGTTGTAGATGTATGTGCGTTGTTCAAGATTCATACCATCCTGTAAGTTGTTGTGGATGTTATTGTTCCTGAATGTGTTGCTCCAGGACGTGTCATCTGCGTAGATGCCATTGGAATTATCATAGATGTCGCTGTCAGATATGTTATTATTATAGCCGTAGGATGAAAAAGATAAACCAGTACTACCACCGCTGACATTCGCATTTGTGAGTGTATTATGATCGGACCATAAAAAGTATATACCCATGTTAGACGGGCCCCTGATAGTAATACCAGATATATTGTTATTCGTAGAGTAATATAAGTATATCCCCTGAGTAGGGGCACTTGAGATAGCTGTCAGGTTAGATAAGGTTCCGTAGTCTAAGTCCCGGGAATAATAGCAGGTACCATCTACATCATAGCAGGCTATATCCTTGAGAGTAAGGTAATCGCAGTAATAACTGTATAAACCATAGTCATCGTTTGAGCTTAATCCAGAACCGTTAAAGACCAGATTAGTGAGGTTAGAGT
>CAZGIN010000089.1:0-4535 GCA_964526585.1 uncultured Methanosarcinales archaeon | reverse complement strand
AACATCTACTAAATCCTTAGAAGGGAAACATTTCCTGATATCTTTCAAAGCTTTCTTATTATCAGTGATGGAATCGAGCGCAAGCTCTGAAAGGATGTTCTCAAACTTCTTCAAAGAAGTAAGATAAGTTGTCTTGTGATAATTCCTAAGCCTAGAGTCAAAATCAGATAAATCATTATTGTCAGCCTTTAAGTCTATCTTCTTCTGCACCAACGCATCTACAGCAAAAGACAGCTCGCTGAAAGCCTTTGAAACTTTTTGCTTCTCATCCATGAAAATTATGAAGAGAAAGCAGATATTAAAACCTATCGATTATACTTTTTGGATCTTTTAGACCTTGACCTGGCCTCAAGGCCAAAGAGATAGCATATAGAGAAATAAATCGGGCCGATGATGAAATAAGCGAACTGCATCCAATGAGGAGCATGCATACAATTGCAGATAGGAAGGCCAGGATACATATCCGTAGCCACATTATGAATGCCCCAGACATAGAAAGCAAGCCATTCTGCAGCTATCAACAAAGGCCAGTATGTAATAATGAACAAAAACAACTTCGAGAGATAAGTGGATGCATTATGGCTATAATGGCTGAACAACAAGTAAACACCAAACAAGCCAATAGCCCAAGCAAACAAAGGGTATAAGTTAATGCCTGCTATAACCGGGAAGACCCAATTATAGCCATACTCATGCCTTGCTATCAGGAGCCAGACCACTGCAATAAAAGAAGCAAGGAGAAGATGAAAAAGAAGATTCCTCCTTTTTGTGAGGAACAAGTAAGGGAAAGAAAAGATATAAGCGAGCACAACAGTCCAGACTGGGATCCAGAACCACAAAAGAAGCATGATAAGTATCACAAGCAGAATATCCATGCTGAGACGAAGGTTTATACTTTTGAAGAAAGAAACATTGTCTTTACCTGATGCCATGACAATATACTAGGAGTTTGAGTTTAAATATTTATGCAAAAAGGATTTGGCGGAAAACCTAACGATTAATTCGGAAAAAGGACTGGACATAGACACGAACCGCATTTAAAACAAAACTCATTCTTTTTGGAGATTATGATATTCATCATAGACACAAATGTGCTGCTTTCGGCGTTGATTAAAGACTCTGCCACAAGGAAAATCCTGATAGAGACAGACTGGGATTTCTTATACCCTCAGATAGCTATCAAGGAGATACACAAGCATAAAGACTTTATAATACAGAAGGCAGGCATAACAGAGCAGAACTATAACTTGCTACTTTTCCTAATGATGAAAAAGGTAAAGACTATTCCTGAAAACCTGATATCTGAAAGACTAGATGAAGCAATGAAGATAATGCAACATGTAGACTCTGATGATGTCGTGTTTATTGCAGCCAGCTTGGCAATGAATTCTGCACCAATCTGGACCGATGATAAAGACTTTTTAAGACAGAATAAGATAGAGATATGGAACTCGCAACAGATATACAAACTGTATAAATCTGCTTATAACTCAGCATACGATCCGCAGCATACAAACATATAGAAAGGTTTAAATATGTGTTTACACATCTTTACACATAATGGTGAAATCATGACAAACATAACCTTAGCGATTCCGGAAGACCTGCACAGCAGGATGAAGAAACACTCTGAGATAAGATGGAGCGAAGTGATCAGGAAAACCATCTCTGAAAAGATAGAAACACTTGAGATGATGGACAAATTAGCAGGAAAAAGCAAATTGACGAAAGAAGATGTGGAAGAGTTGGCTAATAAAATCGATTCGAGTGTAGCACGCAAATTAGGGATTAAATAAATCTTGAAAGCTTCATTTGAGAAGAAAAGTTCTTCAAAAGTATGCTCTTGTTCAGGACAAGATCAAGATCAAAGCCAAACTTTTTCCTTATGAGATGCTTTGCGTATGTCAGCATCAGTTCCTTAGAAGCGAACCTTATAGGCTTTGAAGAGATAGAGTTTCTGGAAGCTTCTCTTACAACCCAAACCCCTAAAGGAGCAGCATACTCGTCAGTTATAACACGTATAACTAAAACAGACGACTGGCGCTTCATCTCCTTAAGCTTCTCCAAGATAGGAAGCCTAGCTGCATAATAGCCGCCGGCAGTATCTTCAGCATAATATTTGCGTCCAGCAAAAGGCTCATAATCAGTAGTGTAATGCAGCTGCTCAGACTGGTTAACTTTAGTCTTAGGCTGATACATCTCAAAAAGCTCATACTGCCAGACATCAGGGAAGAGCAGGATTAGGTAGTAATTGCCTAAGTGTGAGCCGAAAAAAGCCTGATAATCGGATTCTGGAAATGACCTTATCTCGTTCAAGATGGTCTTGCCAAGAGTATCGTCAACAGCAGTAATGCTCCATCTTGTAGGGACTAACCTCCTGTTGTCCTTGATGCCTAAAGTGCCTACGCTGAGAAGCTTTGACAAAAAGTTCTCATCAAAGTCTTTTTTATATAGGTAATTTAATGCATCAACTGACTTAAGATGGTGATCGTCAACCACTTTTTCAACTTTTGAGGAGATCTTAGGATTTGAAGTGATGACAGCATTCTTCAATTCAGCATTTGGGCCAGTAGGCGCCATATGTGAATCAGTGTTAAGCCTGAACTTTGGCTTTTGAGTGAGGGAAATTTCTAGGTCTACAGGCTTAGATGCCATGCCAACCTCCTGGGATATGCCTAAAAGCTTATTTGGAGACCTTATGTTCATGTTTGTGCGTGAATTTACTAAAGAGGAGCGGAATTCCATTATTTTGGGAATGCTATAACTGTTTCTTGCCCAATGGCGCGGAGCATCATACTCCCAGGCGTTCTCTATCTGCTCAGGAGGGCTTAATATGCCCACATTAACATTAGGATAGCCAAATCTGCCAACGAATGGTGCGGGGGATGATCCAAGAAATTCCTCTTTTGTTAATTGGGTTGAAACATTAAACCTGATAGTAGACCTAGCGAAATGAGGACAAAACTCCTTGCCGCAGCCTTCCTGAGGAGAGGTAGCGCCGCACTTAGAACAACGGATCTGCATGAATTAAAGGAAAGTATAAGAGGATAAAAAGGTGATGGCTGCGTTGAAAAATCCAAGCGGCTTAAGGCTGAGCATGAATATTCCTGGTGAGTGGAAGTCGCCATGCGTCGCTCGGCGACTGGTACTGATAATATGATTGAACGATGCGAAGAGCCGCTGGCAAGAATTTCAGCGCAGCCCAAAGGATTGGCAAGATTTAAAAAGTTCAGAAAATAATGGGGCTTATGATCGATTGGGTATTGATTACAGGCGTAGCAGGTCTTGCTATGCTCCTATCAGGATTCATATTGGGAGAGTTCCTTAAGATTGGTGAAGATACAATATCCTATAACATACTCAACATTATCGGATCGGTACTGTTAGCAGTGTACGCAGTAAAGCTGAACAGCATACCATTTATGATACTAGAGACAGTATGGGCAATAGTAGCGATATACAAGCTGATAATATTACTTGTCAAGCCTAAAACTTATTCTTCTTGAACCTTAACATATAACCAAGATAGTTTATAATAGGATGCAGAAGGCTGAACAACAGTAAAGAAGATATCCACAGAAGCAGATCTGTTGGGATATAAAATGAGATGAACAGTAATGAGCCCAAGATATAATCAACCTGGTCAAAAGGGATCCAGACCTTACCCGGCTTAATGTTAAA
Source organism: uncultured Methanosarcinales archaeon (assembly GCA_964526585.1). Classification (GTDB taxonomy): domain Archaea; phylum Nanobdellota; class Nanobdellia; order Woesearchaeales; family CAZGIN01; genus CAZGIN01. The sequence goes on along the minus strand of CAZGIN010000089.1, from coordinate 854 downwards.
CCTACGCTTGAAAAAGGATTTGATGAGATCTCCAAACAATGCTCCAAAACCAAGAAGGAAACCAAACAAAGGCATGCTTACTGCAGAATAATCGATCAAGGAATAAGATCTCATCATAGGGTAAAGAAGAAACTGGATGTGAGCTACTACAATAGCAAGCATTATGCCTATAATAAGGCCTCTCCAGGTCTTGTGAGCGCCTAATACTGGCTTTTTACCTAGCTTTAAATTGAAGTCTATAGGTGTGTTAAAAGGTATCCACCTAAACATAACAGGAGCCATGTTGGCAAAGCCTGCTGGCAGCAAAAACCAGAATACCTTGAACAGATAAACAAGCGCTTCGATCATTTTATGCAGCTAGACAGCCCTCATATAAATAATATGTTTTACTATTATTTAGTGGTGTCATTTGGCAAAGGTTTAAATAGTAGCTCTTTCAATAATGATATTTCGCCCTAATTTTAGCGGGAAAAGCGCATTAAAAATGGAACTTGATATAGAAGGAGACCCTACGCTTGTCAGAATCGACGGCGAGATAATATGCGGAAAATGCATGAAAGAGATGGAGCAGAAAAGCCCAAACATCTGGGAATGCCCATTATGCAGCGCAAGCTTCAAGGAAACACAGGATCCTAACTAGGCTGCTCGCCCCTAAGGCTGTAAACCTACTTTTTCAGCACAGCCACGCCAAAGACATAGTTTAAATAGTAGATTAGATTGAAGCATGTAATGATAGCTCCGCTGAACTATGCAAAGATCAAGGAAGAGCTGGACAACTGCAAGAATCCTTTGTATTTCTTCCATGATGATGCAGACGGGATAAGCTCATTTCTGTTGTTATACAGATACAAGAG
>CAZGIN010000088.1:0-4548 GCA_964526585.1 uncultured Methanosarcinales archaeon | reverse complement strand
AGAGATGAAGTAACTGAAGTCATATGTGAAGACCTGTTCAAAAGATATCCTACTGCAGAGAGCTTGGCAAAAGCAAAGCAGCCTGATGTGGAGAAGCTGATAAAAAAGATAGGATTTTACAGGAACAAGTCAAAGATGATAATCGGAACTGCAAAGAAGCTTGTTGAAGAGCATAAATCAAAGGTTCCTGATACGATGGAAGAACTAATAAAATTTCCAGGAGTAGGAAGGAAAGTAGCAGGCTGCGTAATCGTATATGCGCATTCAAAAGACGCAATACCTGTAGATACTCATGTCCACAGGATAAGCAACAGATTAGGATTAGTAAAGACAAGATATCCAGAGCAGACAGAGCAGGAGCTGATGAAGATAACCCCTAAAAAATATTGGCAGCTCGTGAACGACTACTTTGTAAGCCATGGAAAGACTGTGTGCAAGCCTATAACCCCCCACTGCTCAGGATGCGTGATAAGGAAATACTGCAAAAGGATAGGGGTAAAGAAAAGTAATTAAATCCTACAAAAAATTTAATAATAACCCATCTAATGATAACAATATGCGATGGATACTGAGATCAAAGATCCATAAGGCGACTGTGACAGAAGCGGATCTAAATTATATCGGAAGCATAACGATAGATTCTGACCTTATAGAAAAAGCGGGATTATGGGACGGCGAGAAAGTGCATGTAGTGAGCAACACATCAGGAGCAAGGCTTGAGACATATGTCATGCCTGGCGAAAAAGGATCAGGCATAATATGCATGAACGGAGCAGCAGCACACCTGATAAATAAAGGAGAAGAGATAATCATAATGGGCTATGAGCTTACTGACAAGCAGATAGGAGCTAAGAAAATACTTGTTGATAAAGAAAACAGGTTTGTAAGATATTTATGATATTTGGTCATTTAGCCTTCCTGAAGAAGCCGAACTTTGCTTTGTTCATATGATCTTCCTTATCTAAGGCATACCTGACATCCTCAATGCTGTAGAACGCATGCGGATTGTACTTTGTGATAAGATCCTTAACTTTTCTAGTGTCGTGGCGGTCAACAATAGTATGGATAATACGGACTTTTCCATCAGGACCTTTGCCTTTTGTAACTGTAAAAGTGAACCTTGCCTTATCTAATGCATTAAAAAGTTTAGTCGCATCACTGCCTGTTATTATCCTCATGTTTACCTTGCCGATAGAAAGCTTCTCCTCTAAGATAATCCCGACAAAAGTTCCTGTTGCGAAGCCTCCTGCATAAGCAACATACATGATCCAGCTGTCAAGATGCTCAAAGAACTGCTGGATAGCGCAAAGCCATACCAAAACCTCAAAAAATCCAAGCAAAGGAGCCAGGAACTTATAACCTCTAGCTATGAAGATAACCCTGATCGTCCCGATGCTGACATCAATGATACGGGCAAGGAAGATAAGCAAAGGAATTATCCCATAAGTAAACCAAACGCTTGAAAAGAACGCTTCCATAACAAAAAGTCCTGATTTGTAGTATTTAAGCTTAAGTTACCACCCATAAGTTTAAGAAGGGATCTCTAACTGCAATCAGGCGATGGACGCAGAGAAAATAGCAAAACAAGCGAGGAAAAGCCTTGGAAAATACTGCATGCAAGAATGCCATGCATACTGCTGCAGGAAAGGCTATCTTATCCTAGATAAAGAACTAAACTTAGTAGTCAACGGGAAAAAAGACCTTTTGCTGCAAAACAATTTTTTGAAAAAGATGGAAAACGGGAAATATTCACTTTTCTTAGGAAACCCAGAAGGATGCCCTATGCTCAAAGATTTCGGATGCATGATCCACAAGAAGAGGAACAGGCCTTTGGCATGCAGGGAATTCCCATTGTTCCTTAAGGATAATAAGATAATCCTGAGCTCCAGGTGCCCTGCTGTGAAGGAGAACAAGCTGTTTCCTTATGTCAAGAAGCTTGAGGCTCTAGGATATAAAGTAGACAAGGATAACAATGATGATTTTGAAACCTTCTCTAACCTGAACTTTGCAAACTGAGAATCTAACCGAAACATTTTAGAAACAAACCGGTTTCTTTTTTCTGGGTGATAAGATGAAACCATTATACTTACAAGATTCATACCTGAAAGAAGCAGATGCAAAAGTAGAATCAGTCAAAGACGGAAAGTTTGTTGTTCTGGACAATACAATATTCTATCCTCAGGGAGGAGGGCAGCCATATGATACAGGCAAGCTCGTGAGGAAGCCTGATGGGAAGGAATTCAATGTTGTATTTGTCGGCAAGTTTGACGGAAAGATAAGCCATCAGATAGAACCAGAAGGGGAGCTTCATGAGGGAGATGAAGTTCATTGTGCACTTGATTGGGATCGAAGGTATAAGCTGATGAGGATGCACACAGCAGCACATGTCATAAGCGGAGTACTAAGTAAAGAAACAGGAGCGCTTATCACAGGAAACCAATTAGGATCAGACAAAACAAGGATAGACTTCTCAGGAGATATGGACAAAGAGAAATCAGAAGAGTACATAGCAAAAGCGAATGAGATCATCGCTAAAGATCTTCCGATCGAAGCATATGAGATAAGCAGGGAAGAAGCTGAAAAAGATGAGTCCTTGTTCAAGCTTGCAAAAGCTTTGCCTGAAAGCCTTAAGATTTTGAGAATATTAGATATCAAAGGATTTGACAAACAAGCAGATGCAGGAACACACGTTAAATCCTTAAAAGAAGTCGGAAAACTGAAATTCCAAAAGTTTGAGAACAAAGGATCAAAGAATAAAAGACTGTATTTTGAGTTAGAACCTTAAGAAGCTTCAAAGGAATTGTTAGAATTATATTTCATATGCCTCAAACGGGAGCTGAACCTTGCTTCCTGGATAGACATATAATTCATATAGCTGATCTTGATGATCTTTGAGTGAAACGTCATGCAGAAGAATGCTTAAGTAACAGAAGTATATAAAACTTTTCATAAATTATATAGAAAATTTCCGAAAAAAGAGAAATAAATCTTTATCTTGCAGCGTCTGCCTGCCTTTCCTGCTCATTCTTTTTTGCTATCGCAGCAGATTGAGGCGAAAAGTTGTAAGCATTAATTATCTCATCAGCAAGAGCACCAACAAGGGTTTTCTTTGAGTTAAAGCACTTAGCATAAGCACCCTGCACCATAATCCTAATAGTCAAGTCAATTCTTCTTTGAGGAGCGCATTCAACAGCCTTAGGATATCTTGCTCCACCATATTCAATGGTTAGGATCTCTTCCCTTGTAGCTCCGTTCTCAATAGCTTTAGTAAGAACAGCAATAGGGTTAAGCTTTGTCCTCTGTTCAATGTTGCTCAGAACATCTTCCATAACCTTGTAAACATTCTGAGCCTTGCCAGTGCAATGGCCTGAACTCTTGCTATGCTTCTTTCCCCTATGTCCAGGGATCATAAGCTTGTTCATGAACCTTTCAACAATAAAAACTCTGGATTTGTGGAACCTTTTTCCGGCATACCTTGCGCCAGTCTTAGGAACAACCCTTGGCTCAAGGCAGATATAATCGACCAGTCCAGGGTCATCTACCTTGATTCCTTCTGTAGACCATCTGTTAAATGCTTTTATACTCATATCCTCAGAAGGAGTGCTGAACCCTTTATAAAGGTTTTGGGTTTTGATTGCTTGGAGGTAGAAATAAGGATCTATCCGGTTTTATTATAAACAGGCGTCATGAATGAGATAAGGTAATCTACATATTCTGGATCTTCAATCTTTCCTAATCGGAATCTACCCTTCCCTTCTTTGCGGCGATAATTGAGATAAAGGACCCCATCAGAATATTCAAAACCTATAATGTCTTCATTAAAGAATGCTGCAGGAAGAGAGTTGCACATAGCCACTATTCCTGTCTGTTTATTTATACTTATATGGGTTTTACCATTATCACAACATTTTAGAAAAAAGTTTTCTTCGTTCTCAACAATCTCTACGAGCTCAGGCCAGGCCCTTTCTCCGTCAATCATAAAAAAAGAAATGAAAATCTGTTTAAAAGGTTACCTCTTCAACAGCTTCAGCATAACAGCTTTCTGGGCATGGAGGCGGTTTTCAGCCTCGTCAAATACAACACTTTGAGGGCCGTCTATAACCTCAGCAGTCTGCTCATAACCTCTCATAGCTGGCAAGCAGTTCATGAAGATAGCATCAGGCTTGGCATGGCTCATCAATGAGCTATTAACCTGGTAAGGCTTGAATATGTCAACCCTCTCAGCTTCCTTCTCTTTGGGGATATGGTAGCTCATCCATGAGTCAGTATAGATAACATCAGCATCCTTAGCAGCTTCGACAGGATCATTTGTAATAAGAATCTTAGATCCGTTCTTGTCAGCAAACTTCTTCGCTTCTTCAACAACTGCTTTCTGAGGCTCATATTCCTCTCCTTTAGGAGAAGCAACAGCAATGTCCATGCCGACCATAGAACATCCATATATCAAGGAATGCGTAACATTATTGTTAGAATCGCCAAGGTAAGCAAGCTTCAATCCTTTCAACTTTCCCTTCTTCTCCTTAATCGTCTGCAGATCAGCGATGATCT
>CAZGIN010000087.1:0-4555 GCA_964526585.1 uncultured Methanosarcinales archaeon | reverse complement strand
CGAATGGGCTCGCACGTTTCTGCCAAAAGCGGCAGGAGTATAGCAAAAGGAACAAACATGCGGACAACCCCTTGAGGTAAGCATAATGGATTCATCCATATCAGCCGGATCGAGTACTCCTTCGAGCCAGGGAGAAGGATATTCATTCAGGATAACCATATCAGTTCCGTTAGTTGATGCTAAAACTGCGAATCTTTTCATCCTAAATTTACTCCTGTATTGCCAGCTTCTCGCGTGACAAAGTAAATGTATCAGTAACGGTCGCCGCTCGACGAGGGGCTCCCTCTGCTAATGTCATCTGGAAACGCTCGACTTTAGGCTGGCAATGCTGCTAATGCCGGCGGCCTTACAAGTATTCTCCATCAGGCAAGCGATAGTCATCGGGCCGACTCCTTTTGGGACAGGGGTGATGAAGCCAGCAACATCCTTTACTTGATCAAAGTCAACATCTCCAACAAGCTTGTAGCCTTTTTCTGAACTATCATCAACACGGTTAACACCAACATCGATCACAACAGCTCCCGGCTTGACCATATCTTTTGTTATCAGCCTAGCTTTGCCGACAGCAACAACAAGGATGTCAGCATTACGAGTATGATAAGCAAGATCTTTTGTCCTGGAATGGCAAACAGTTATTGTAGCGCCTTTATCCAAAAGCATCTTCGCGCAAGGATTGCCTACAATATTAGAACGGCCGACAACAACAGCATCCTTTCCTGAAATATCAGTTACAGACTCTATCAGCTTCATAACACCCTTAGGAGTGCAAGGCATCAATCCGTCATACAATCCAGCAAACAGATTTCCCATGTTATCAGGATGGAAGCCGTCAACATCCTTCTTAGGATCAATAGTAGTGATCACATTATGTTCATCGATATGATTAGGAAGAGGAAGCTGCACCAATATCCCATGAACACCATTATCGCAGTTAAGCTGGGATATAAGATCAAGCAATTGAAGCTCAGTAGTATCTTCAGGAAGATCAAACTTGACTGAAACGATGCCTACTTTCCTGCATGAGATCTCCTTCATATTAACATATACTTTTGAAGCAGGATTCTCTCCAACAAGAACAACAGCAAGACAAGGAGTTATGCCTGAAGCTATTATCTTCTGCTTAAGATCCTCCTTGATTGAATCAGAAAGCTTCTTTCCGTCAATGATATTATTTTTAGGATTGTTGTCTGCATCATCTCTATCTAACATCGTATCGCTTCCTTTAACATCAAGCAAAGAATTCATATGACTTATCCTTTTCTGGATCAGTTCTGAAGTGCCTATATCAGGCCTGTAAAATATCTCTCCCTTAACCTTTTGTATAGCAGACTCAGCCTTCTGCTCAGCAACAGATATGTCATCATCAACACCGACAAAAGCGATAGCCCTTGAAGAAGACATGAATATCTTCCCATCTTCCTCGCTGACAGAAGCAAAATACATCAGCACATCATCTGAAACATGAGATATATCAACCTCAGCACCTTTTACAGGATCGACAGGATACCCTTTAGGGACAACATACTTGCAGACAGTTGCCTTGTCAGAAAACTTAACCTCAACATCAGAAAGCTTACCATTGACAACAGCAGAACAGACATCAGTGAAATCAGACTCAAGAAGAGAGAAGATGTTCATAGCCTCAGGATCTCCAAAGCGGGCATTATATTCGATAAGCATAACTCCATCTCTAGTCTTCATGAAGCCGCCGTACATCACGCCCTTATACCTCAAGCCAGTCTCATCATACAAAGCATCCAGCATCTTTTCAGTGATGATCCTGGCCTGCTTCAGATCATCATCAAATAAAAAAGGAAGAGAGTGGTCCGGAAAGGAATATGCGCCCATTCCTCCCGTGTTCGGACCTTTGTCACCTACATAAGCTCGCTTATGATCCTGAGCGATAGGACAAGGCTTCAAAGCAATACCATCAGTTATGAAATGGAAGCTGAACTCTTCACCGACAAGCTTCTGCTCTATCACAAAACCTTCGCCCTTATCCATCAAATCCTTACATATAGAAATGCCTTCATCAACATTATTGAAATGGTCTCCCATCACAACAACACCCTTACCTCCAGCAAGACCGTCCTGCTTGATCACAAACTCCTTAAGAGAAACACAATAATCCTTTATCTCTTCAACAGAATCTGAGGGGGAGAAGTATCTGTACTTAGGCATTCCTGGAATATTATACTTCTGCATAAGATCACGCGTAAACGATTTAGAAGTCTCAAGCCTTGCCAAAGACTTGTGAGGGCCAAAACTTGGGATGTTAACCTTCTCAAGCTCGTCAACAACACCTACGCTTAGAGGAAGCTCAGGAGAGACAAAAGCAAGATCAGGCTTTACTTTTTCTGCAAATGATACAATTGAGGAAACGTCATCAAGCTTTCCTATGAAAAATTCCTCAGATAACCTTGCGATGCCAGGATTCTTAGCAGACATAAAAGAGAACAACCTTGTCTGGGGATTCTTAGCAAAAGCTTCAGCTATGATATGCGCCCTGGCGCTATTTCCTATCAATAAAACTCTCATTTATTACACCTCTCGCATGCCTTTCGGTCATGCTCGATCTTATCGAACATCTCATCACTTACAGGAGTGGGATACTTCCCTGAGAAGCACGCAGTGCAGAACTGCTTGATTTCAGGATTGCCAAGCCTGCAAGCTTCCTCCATCTTATCGATATCCTGATACACAAGAACATCAGCCCCTATAATCTCCCTGATCTCATCAACTGACTTTCCTCTTGCGACAAGCTCTTCTTTTGTAGACATATCAATACCATACACACAAGGATTCACCAAAGGAGCAGAAGTAGAAGCAAAACAAACCTTCTTGGCGCCGGCCTTCCTGGCTGCTTCAATTATCTTCTTAGAAGTGCTGCCTCTGACTATAGAATCATCAACAAGGAGAACATCCCTGTTCTCAAACTCCAAAGGAAGAGGATTAAGCTTATGCTTGATAGTGTGAGATCTTTTCTTCTGGGAAGGCATGATGAAATACCTGCCCATATATCTGTTCTTGACAAACCCTTCACGATACCTCTTATCAAGAGTACGGGCCATAAATACAGCAGAGCTCCTCGCAGAATCAGGGATAGGCATAACCACATCGATATCAACACCATACTTAGACCATTTTTCAGCCAAGAACTTTCCTAAGTTAACACGCATCTTATACACATTGATCTTATCAATAGTGGAATCAGGCCTGGCAAAATAGATCCACTCAAAGATGCAGGGAGTATGGGGCTTGTCAGCAAGCTGCATCCTATAGATGTTTGAGTTAAAATCAACTATAATACATTCTCCGTTCTTAACATCACGCTTCTTATCAAAAGACAATATGTCTAAAGCCACACTTTCAGAAGCAAAAGCGAACTGCTTTTTCCCATTAACTACACGTTCGCCCATGATAAGAGGCCTTATGCCGTTAGGATCACGAAATGCAACTAAACCCACACCAGCCACAAAAGCCACGACAGAATAAGCTCCCACAAGAGTGTTGAAAACAGCCCTTACAGCATGGAAGATATCCTCAACAGGATTATTTATAGCATACCTATCATTAAGCTCTTTCTTCTTGGAAAGCTCATGGGCAAACACATTAAGGATGATCTCAGCATCACAGCCGGAATTGACATGTATAAGATCATATTTCCACAAGTTATCCTTAAGGTCATGGAAATTGGCAAGATTGCCGTTATGGCATAAGGCTATGCCGTAAGGAGAATTAACCCAAAAAGGCTGGACATCCTCAGAAGCATTAAGGCCTACTGTACTATACCTTACATGGCCTAACCCTATCTTTCCCTTAAGCCTCAATATATTCTTGTCATCAAAAACCTCAGAAACAAGGCCTAAGCCCCTTTTAGTGTGAAACTGGCCGTCATAAGTGATCATTCCAGCAGCATCCTGGCCTCTATGCTGCAAAGTCAGCAACCCGTCATAAAGATCCCCGACAACATCATCCTGAGAGATTATGCCTAATACACCACACATGAATCATAACACCCTGATTTTGAGGTTGTTGAAGTGGTATAAATAGGTTATGATTGTAGCTCAAAACCACAAAAACAAACCCTAAACATTTATTAATGCCTGAGCTTTGGCAAGATATAACAACAGTTGGAGGGGGGTAAGATGGTATTTTCAGGATATGGTATCATTGCGTTTCTGGTGCTTGTGTTCTTTGCAAGCATGAAAGTAGTCAACGAATATGAAAGAGGAGTAAAGTTTACTCTTGGAAGATTTGCAGGAGTTATGAAGCCAGGACTAAGGCTTGTCATCCCATTGGTACAGAAATGGGAAAGGGTAGACATGAGGATCAAAGCAGTTGATGTCCCATCACAGGAATGCGTATCAAAAGACAACATCTCGATCAAAGTAAACGCTGTACTTTATTACAAAGTAAAGGATGCGCAGAAAGCGATCATAGAAGTAGAGCACTTCATGTATGCAATATCACAATTAGCGCAGACAACCATGAGAAACATAGTAGGAGAATTTGACCTTGACAGCATACTGCAGAAAAGAGAAGACCTATCAAA
>CAZGIN010000086.1:0-4598 GCA_964526585.1 uncultured Methanosarcinales archaeon | reverse complement strand
GTTGTGCAAGCATGTTTATTCTGTTGAGATCGTTCCTGAGCTTGTCAAGTTTGCAAAAGATAATCTGAATAAGTCAAAGATAAAGAATGTCAATGTCATAAAAGGTGATGGTTCTTCAGGTTATAAGAAATTTTCTCCTTATGATAAGATCATCTGCACTGCTGCATGTCCTAAGATCCCCGATGTTTGGATAGAGCAGCTTGCTGAAGGAGGCATTATCGTTGCTCCTGTCGGAGACAAGCATTCTCAGGAGCTTATTCGCTTAAGAAAAACTGATGGAGAAGTCTCAGCAGAGAAGTTGGGATCATTCATGTTCGTCCCGTTAAAAGGAAAATACGGATTTCAGGATTAGGGGGCTTGAGCCGTAGGCGAAACCCCCACGGGTTGAGTGAGGGCAGAGCCCTAACAAGGAAAATACGGCTTCCAGGATTAGGATTTTTGAATTCTCATAATTTATCATATGATCGTTTGCAGTATGTTGAACAGGTATCCTGTTGCTATTATTGCTATTGTTACTATCCCGAAGAATATGCCTATCAGCTGCAGTTTCATTGCTCTTCTTAGGATGACTGCTTCTGGCAGGCTTAACGCTGATGTTGCCATCATGAATGCCAGTGCTGTTCCTAATGGTATTCCTTTTTCGAACAGTGCAACTGCTATCGGCACTATTGCTGCGCAGCTTCCGTACATCGGGACTCCTAGTGCAACTGCTATAGGTACTGTAAATATTCCTGTCTTGTTTATTATTGAAACTATCGCTTCTTGGGGGATGTAGTTGTGTATTGCTGCTCCGATCCCTACTCCAACTAAGATCCATATCCATATCTTTTTCACTATTGAATACGCTTCATGCATCCCGAACTTCATCCTGCTCAGGGTGTTTTCATATTTTTCATCTTCGAGCTTTACTTTTTTTGCTATAAGGTCTTTTACTAGATATTTCTCAAGCCCCATCCTTCCCAGGACTATCCCTGATACTGCTCCCACTATCAGTCCGCTTATCACGTATAATGCTGTTATCTTCCATCCGAAGAATCCCAGCATAAGCACTACAAGATATTCATTTATGATAGGGCTTGTTATCAGGAATGAGAATGTTATTCCTAAGGGTATGCCTGCTTCCAGGAAGCTTAGGAATATTGGGATGGACGAGCAGCTGCAGAACGGCGTTACTGCTCCGAATAATGCTGCCATGATATTTCCTAGTCCTTTTCTTTCTCCGCTAAGCCATCTTTTGATCCTCTGTTGGGATATGTATGTCCTTAGGAATCCCATTATGGTTATCATTACAAAGAGCAGTAGAAATATCTTGATAGTGTCATATATGAAGAAGTTCAGGGTTTCTGCTAGCCTTCCTTCCATGCCTATCTTTGTGTACAATATCCAGTCTATTGCTTCTTGCAGCATTTGCAGCACTTCTTGGATTTTTCTTCCATCTTTTTGTCAAGTTTCTCAAATAATTTCTTTATTATGCTCATCTCTTCACCTTATTTCCTTTTTTTGCAGGTATTAATATGCATTACTTATATTTGTGCACATTCCTTAATCTTGTCTTAGAATTTGCTTCTTTCCAGTTAAGCAGCTTGTTGTGCGCTCCGTAATGTGTTATGACTGATTCAGAATTTGCCTGCGCTACACATAGGGCTTTAACAACATCTCCTTTGCTTTTGATATATCCTGCTAAGAACCCTGCTCCAAAACTGTCGCCAGCACCAGTTGTCTCTAGGACTTTCACTTTGTTTGCTTTGATGAAATACTTCTCCTTCCCGTCAGATGCATATGCTCCTTTCGGCCCGTCTGTTATTATCACTACATTAGGTCCTAGTCTGCGGCTTTTTTCAAGCAGCTCTGTCATGCTTCTCTTTCCCAGGAGAAGTTCTGCCTCTTCTTTGTTGTACACAAGTACGTCAGTATATGATAATATCTCTTTGATAAATCCTGTTCCTTTGTTCACTAGATAGCTTGATGGGTTGAACATAAGCTTTATCCCTTTCTGCTTTGCATAAACAGCCAGCTTTTTTGCTGTCTTCAGGGATTCTCCCATCATGCTTGTCATGTATATCCATCTTGTCTTGATCTTAGGGATGTTAATATCATGCCATCTTATCATGTTGTTGCTTCCTTTGTGCGCAAGTATTGTCCTGTCATGTCCTTTTGCATCTAATATTGCTGAGTAGCCGCACATAGCGCCTTTCTTTACCACAAGGCTTGTATCTACTTTATCTTTCTTCAGCCTTGAGAGTATGAAATCAGCTTGTTCGCTGCTGCTTACGTTTCCTATGTATGCTGTCTTCAGTCCCATCCTTGACAGTGCTATTGCAGAGTTTGTCCCTCCTCCGCCTGCATGGAACTGTATGTTTTCAACTATTATCTTTGATCCGAACGGAACACTTATCTTTCCGTTCTTATGTTTCCCAAATAGTTTGTCTCCTGTCTCTAAGAATACGTCTATTGTTGAGCTTCCGAATGTTATTGCATCATACATAGCTCTGTCTCAGATTCTGGAGTTTAAATATCTTGCTGATTCTTATAGAGAAGCTGCCAGCATATTTATTCGAAACATTTATATGCTCATCTTACTGGTTATTCCTATATGAATAAAGGGCTTAAGGTCTTGCTTATCTCAGATTCTCTTATAACCCTTGCTTTAGCTATGGTCGGCCCTATCTATGCTATCTTTGTCCAGCAGATCGGAGGAGATCTCCTCGACGCTTCATGGGCTTTCTTCGCTTTCCTTCTCACTTCTGGGATTGTGGTGTTCCTTTTGGGCCAGTGGGAGGATCACATAAAGCATAAGGAGAAGTTTATCACTCTTGGTTATGCATTTACTGCTCTTGGCTGCTTATCTTATGTTTTTGTCAACAGCCAGCTGACTTTGGTTCTCACTCAGGTTATATTGGGGCTTGCTGAGGCTGTCCAGCTTCCTGCTTATGATGCTATGTTCACTGCTTATGTTGATAAGAAGCATAGCGCTTCTGAATGGTCCTTATGGGAATCTTTGTATTATTTCATGACTGCTTTTGGCGCCTTGATCGGAGGCTATGTCGCAAAGCTCTTTGGTTTCAGGCATCTCTTCTTTGCGATGTTCATCATCTCAAGCATTGGAGTTGTGTATTCCTTGTTTCTCTTTGGCAATGGCCTGAAGCAAAAGAAAAAGCCCTCAAGAAAATCCTAGCCCGAGAAGTAGAGGGATTACTATAAGTATTATAAGTAAGTTTAGCACAGCGCTTGTTGATACGCTGCTTGCAGTATAAAGCGTGTCTATATCATATCCTCCTGGCATATGGTTCAGTATAAGGTATAGCCCTGTGTACACTACCAAAAGTATTATTCCTGCTGTTGTCAGGTTCTGCAGTGGTATGTATGATGCTATCATAGCAATCACTACATGGGCAGGAACATAATATAATATGTCAGAATCCAGGTCTGCTGAGAGGAACCTTCCTATCAGGCATGGTGCAAGTCCTGCTGTCAATCCTAATTTTGCCCCATATATTGAGCTTACTATTATTGTTGCGCTGAAGCTTATCTCTAATCCTAGCCAGCTGTATTCGTTCATGGGAATATATAACAGAAGTCCTGCTATTATGAACAGCACTGCAAGTACATTTCCTTTCATCAGGAATAATAATGATATGAGGATTGCTAGTCCTAATATGATATATCTTGCATATTTTTGCCTGAGAAGACTGATGAAATATCTTTTTACTGCGGATATCTTCATGTGTCAGGATGCAGCTTCTGTATTTTATATATCTATCTGTTCTTGCTGCGGTTCTTATGATTCAGTCCCTGAACCCTCCTGCAACGAGTAGCGGAAACGCGATGCTTGCCTCGCAATATACTTTTGCGCGCATTGCTTCAGGGTGTATCTTTGCCCATGTTATGGCTTCCTCTTGGTTGCCTCCTGAATCAGATCCGTCATAGAACTGCGCTGTGCTTATGTATACAGCATAGTTTAAACCATCCCCGAATATGTTTGCGTTCAATGTGTAATGTTTTGAGATTCCTCCTCCTAGTATCACTGCTCCCCTTTTCTCGTTGTTCAATACTAACTTGACGATCTTATTGGTGTCTCCCATTATATCCACGAAAAAATCAGGATGCCTGTTTTTTGCATAGAACAGTACATCTCCTATAGCTCCGTCTACTAGTCCTGGGCAGAATATAGGTATATCGTTCTTAGCTGCCCAATACAGATAGCATTTTTCGTGTTCTACCTCTTCTGCTTCTTCAAGATACAATCCTAATTCTCGTAAAAAATCAGATGCGCATATCACTTTTCCTGTTTCCTTCTGCTGTAAAGCCATCTTGTCAAAGAATTTCTGCATGAACTTGTCAAAATATGAATAATGGTCATTTGACGCAAACACGTTTCCGATCCTTCCGATGCCTGCTTCAAAGAGGTGCTTCCCTGAAGAGTGGAAATCTCCTAACCTGAACGGCATCATCCCTTTTATTACGTCTTCTTCTACTCCTCCTGCACTTGTGATAATCGCATTTACTTTCTTGTTCTTCACAAGATACTTTATCACATCCCTCATTCCGCTGCTGATCATATTTGAAGTAAAAGAAAGAAACACAAATGCTTTCTCTCT
>CAZGIN010000085.1:0-4748 GCA_964526585.1 uncultured Methanosarcinales archaeon | reverse complement strand
TGGATAGATTTTGATAAATACCTTTATATATATCAATTTATTTTCTAAACTTATGGCAGATTATGACTATCAGAAAAGAGAGGAAAAAGCAGTCTCTGCTATAAAGAAAGCAATTCCTTCTTCATTAAAGAAAGATATGCTTCCTATAAGTAAGGGGATGTTCTGCGAATTATACAAAAATGATGAAAGTGAACGAGTGCAGGAAATAATAAGGCTAATGGTGCAGAAAGGAGTTCTGGATTTAGCATATCTGGACCCGTTCAGAGCAAGAGTAAAATATTCTGAAGGGGAAGAGCTTGAAGCTGAGTATGATTATATCCTAGGAAAATTTCTTGATCTTGTACAGCAAGATGAAAGTATATACAACTATCTATTGAAAGAGTTAAGTGAGAACAAGGAATTTAGGGCAGGAATAATCCCTGAGAAAATCAAAAGATTTGTTGCATACCTGGAGGAGGGAAAAGAACGGCCTCTGGAAGACCTCATCCTTATGAGCAATCTTTCGATCGAAGGATATGATATAGTAAGGAAACTGGGGGAAGGCGGAGAAGGGATTACATATCAAGCAAGGCATGAGGTGATGGGAGATGTCAAGATAAAAGTGTTCACAAAGCAAGATGGAGGCAACAAAGAACTAAGAGAAAGAGACTTGATGACTCAAAAAGAGAGGACAACAAGAAGGATACAAGTATTTGACAGCAGAGTTAATGACTATACTAACTTAGAAAGATTATTCAGTGTTGGGGATTGTGATGACCCAAGAACAGGAGAAAAAACAATATACCTAGTGCTAAGCTATGTTGACGCAGGAGCAATAGAGACAAAAAAATGGAAAGGGCATGAAATAAGAGAGGATGTTCTTGGGGAAGAAGATCCATTTAAGATCTATTTTAACATCATAAAAGGGCTGATAATATTACATGAATCAGGATTAGTACATAAAGATGTAAAGCTAAAAAACATATACCTTTCAGCAGATTATACCGAACTAAGGATAGGCGATATGGAGGGCATAACAACAGAGGAAGAGCTGCAGGAACTGAGAAAAAAAGACCTGGCAGGCTTGACGCTTGAGGAACAGTTAAGGCAAGGGGCAAGGCTAACAATAGGATCGGACAGGTACGCAGCACCAGAAGTAATACAAGACCAGTTAAACGCAAGCAAATTTTCAGACCTGTATTCCGCAGCAGTATGCCTGCTGTACATGATAACAGGCAAGACAGACTCGATATGTGAAGTCAACAGAATAAAAGATCCTGAAGAATACAAAAGAAAACTGGAAGAAGTGTTAACAAGAGATATAGAAGAATCCAAGCATTTCAGCCTTAAGCAATCCTCTCAAAACATCATAGATCTTTTCACCCAGCTACTTAGCTTCTATCCTGAACAAAGAGCAACAGCATTGAGCCAGATGCTGAGGTCGCCAACTGAGCAAGACCATGAAACCAGCCAGGAACACCTTAATCTTGCAGCCAGGATGAATAAAGTATATAATATAGAATCTGATTAACATAGGATTGGTTTAGAGCCTTATCAATAAAACACTTCTTCAGTGATATAATGGGACAGCTCAAGGATCTCAAGCACTTTAGCAGAGACAAGGTTATTGAGCTTGTCATTACCAAAATATCCAGAATTAAGCTTGACACTGTTCCTGATATTTCTATGCTCATATATCAAGTCAATATTATCAACAGCTTTCTCCCCTTTGCCAGCCTTGTTAAAAAGCTCGTAAGCGATCTTCTGAGACCTAACTGCCAGCCTGATCAATTCAACGCATCTAGGATGGATCTTAAACTTGATTCCGTCTAAGATCTCGATAATGTGCCTATTGATATCTCCGATCTTCTCAAGATCGCTCACAATACCATACAAAGAATAGACAGAGGACTTTATTTCCCCTACCAGCCCGCGATTGATGATCCGCTTGCAGAACAATGTCAGCTTATTGATCGTATTTTCATATTCCAGCAATTTTTTCAACGACCCTTCCTCAGGATCCTGCAACCTAGACAATATCTCTGAAGTAAAAGTAATATCGCTCTGGAACAATCTTCTTACCAAGATCTCAAAATCATGCTCCAATTTTGTAGAGATATTTGCAAGCTTGCAGTGAAACTCAGAGGTCTCTACGATCTCAAAACCCATAAGATTCCTTGAGCAAGCCATAATGTCCTCAAATATCCCCTTATCTTTATACTTGACAACAATCGCGTCATAGCCCTTAACATAAGGATACCACAATAAACGGCTCATAAAAGGCTTGCCTTTTGGTATGTCAATCACCATATCCTTTTTCGGGATGTCAGAAGATGCGGTTATCAATAAATTGCTCTTTTCTTCTATGATCTCAACTTCATCTCCCGGATTGATGTTCCGCTGCTTAACCCACCTCATCGGAAGCGTAACTGTCAAAGAAGAAGGCCCGTGCTTGACTACTTTTCTTCTCATTAAGATAAC
The DNA here is from genome assembly GCA_964526585.1 of uncultured Methanosarcinales archaeon. Taxonomy (GTDB): domain Archaea; phylum Nanobdellota; class Nanobdellia; order Woesearchaeales; family CAZGIN01; genus CAZGIN01. The sequence goes on along the minus strand of CAZGIN010000085.1, from coordinate 2,288 downwards.
CACATAACAACTAATATGTATATGGGTTACATTAAATATATATAAATCTTTCGATAAAATATTTCAGAGGCAATCACATGGGGTTAGAGAAAAAACTAGAATGCAGCCAAAGCACACCTGCCAAGGAGCAGAAGGCAGGATACTTTACGATCGAGATGTACAAAGGAGCTGACTATGAAAAGCCTGAGGTAATAATCCCTCTTTATTCAGGCGAGATCCCGACTGCGGGATGCTGCCTGAGAAGCTGCGGAGGCAAATCGTAAGATTTGATAAAGAATGAATGTAAGGATCAGAAAAGAGAAGGACCACTACCTGGCTTATTTTGCTGACTCCAGAAAGCTCCTTAAGCTGAACCGTACTGGAGCTAAGATAATAGACGGCCTATACAATCACCACCTAAAGCTGGAAGAGATAGCAAGAGAGATCAGCGACACCACAAATACAAGGTTTGACGAGGTATTAAAAGACGCTCAAGAATTCCTTGATCTGACCCTGGATAAGAGAGTTTTAGGAACATATCCCCTTATCGAGCAGGAACTTTTAGAAAGCCCAGTGGGAGTAGAGATCGAAACAAACTCAGGCTGCAACCTAAGATGCAGACATTGCTATCAAGGATCATATTCTGACAGGCTGATGGAAACAGGTCGGGTCAAAGAAATAATCGATATCCTTTTTCAAGGAGGCGTGTTTGAACTTAGCCTGATAGGAGGAGAACCTCTACTGCATCCAGATATGCCGGAAATACTGGAATATTGCAATGATCTAGGATTTAGCAACACTTTGGTCACAAATGCGACATTGTTCAACCCAACTCTAATAGATCAGATCTCTGAAATGCCTTATACAAGCATCAAGATCAGCCTAGAAGGTGTTGGAGAGGTCAACGACAACATCAGGGGAAGCGGCGTCTTTGGATCAGTCAACAGAACGATAAGCCTGCTTTTGGAGAAAGGGATCGTTCCCCAGATCTCCTGCACCCTGCATAATGAAAACTTAGGCCAACTTGAAGAATTTGTCCAATACTGCTCTATAAGACAGATTCCCCTAAGCCTGATCCTATTGAAACCCTTCAAAAAACATCAATTTGGGATGATGCCTGCTCCAGAAGAGTATTTTGAGCTATCGTTAAAACTTGAAGAATTGAAGAAAAGATATCAGGTAGAGATCAGCACCCCAAGCGCTGCAATCGAGGCTGAAAACAACTGTCTCCATCCTAGAAAAGAATGCATCGCAAGCCTATCATACTTCAGCATCGATATAGATGAAAATATGATCACTTGCCCAGTCTTGCAGACTATCGGGCATTACAAAGATAAGACCCTTCCAAAGTTTGGCAAAGATTACAAGACCAAATTTAAAGAAGACCCTATATTTACAAGGTTCAGGAAGAGGGATCAATTCAACTGCCAGGCAAGAGCGCTTATATTTTCTCATAGTATAGACGGTGCTGACCCTTACGGCATCGATGCATTTAGAGCATATAAACAAAAAATATTACAGCTTAAGAAATAGAGGTGTTCCTGAATGGAAAACAGACGGAGGATATCGCTTATGCGAATCAACAGAAGAGCCTGCATATCAATGATCCTAAATAAAAAAGTGCTTAGCAAATATCCTACTGAATTATATATCAAAGGATATATTGGAGGCTGAATGGAATGGAGGAGCAAGAAGGCTTGGATAAACTCATAGTTCCTGCTGGATGTCAGGGCAGTAAAGGTTATTGCAGAAAAGAAACAATAGGGTATGCCTGCAGCTACACGACCCAAACAGAGATGTTCACGGCTGCATTGGGGAAAGCTAAAGAATTAGGCTGCCCATACATAAACCCTAATGAGATTTTAACCGATAAGGAAGGCAAGATGTATAGCGGCTGCACCAAATATGCAAAAGAGGGCAGCTGGGCTAAATCAAGCAGCTTAGCAGAGATAATATCCAAGGACGGCTGCTGAAACTATGCCTTGATCACTTTCTTGAGCGCATCAAATGCCTTGCCTGCGTTGTCTTCTTTTATGATTAGAGTAAGCTCTGTCAGTGTCGAGACTATGTCGATGATGGGGATGTTTTCCCAGGCTAAAGCTCTTGTTGCTGTGTAGAAGAAACCCACTGCATAGACATCCTTGACATCAACACTGATGGAGATGCTGCAGAGGTTTTTTATGATCTTTTTTAGTTTTGACTTGGGAAAAAGCTTTAGAACAGGCTTTTCATACTTATTGTTGGTGATGATCATGACTTCATTTACTCCCTGCGTAACTGTCAGGAAATCTCCCGCCTTAAAGTCGACG
>CAZGIN010000084.1:1329-4753 GCA_964526585.1 uncultured Methanosarcinales archaeon | reverse complement strand
CATAGGATGGCACCATTTGTTTCTCAATATCCTGTCTTCTATGTATTTCTGCAGCTCTTTTCTGAGCAACTCTCTCTCAGAGCTTTCCATACCTGCATAGTCAAGGAAGCTGTTTATCACAGCACTGTGCGTTTCGATGGGTCTTGCTTTGGTCTTCATCTTAATCATGTATAGCTTTTTTTGAATTTCTGATGTGCTCAATTATGCTTGTAGTTGTCGGTCCCTGAAGCGGGATTATCGCAACTTTTCCTCCTATTGATGATACCAGATCAGCTCCGACAACCTGGGATTCAGTGAAATTTCCTCCTTTGACAAGAACATCTGGTTGAATCGCTTTGATTATCTTGATAGGAGTAAGTTCATTGAATATGATTACATAGTCGACAAATCCGAATGATGATATTATCTTTGCTCGCTCTTCTTCTCCGATAAGAGGGTGATCTGCTCCCTTATTGAGCTTTGTCGATCCATCACTATTTATCGCTACTATAAGTATATCTCCTAGTTTCTTTGCAGCTTTCAGGAAGCTGATATGCCCTCCGTGGACGAAATCAAAATAACCGTTTGCCATGACTATCTTTTTTCCCTGGAGCTTGGCTTTTTGGATTATCTCAAGTAAGTTTTCTAATTTTGTAGAAGATTTGCCTTCATTGAAGAGCACATCTTCAATCTCTTCTATTGAGACAGTTGCGGTTCCTGCTTTGGCTACTGCCGCCGCCGCCGCCGCATTTCCTATAATGCAAGCGTCTTTCAATCCAGCATCGCTTAATGTTGCTAAGGTAAATGCGCTTGTCAGACAGTCTCCTGCTCCGCATACATCAACAACATTATCAGCAAATGTTGGCAACTTAACAACATCATCTGATGCAGCAATAAGCCCTTTCTCGCTTCTTGTTGCTATGAATGTCTTGTTATTGAGATCCTTTCTTAAAAGATTGACAGCATCAATTAGATCTTGATCATCTGTTATGTCCTTTCCAGATGCCATCTCCACTTCAGTTTTGTTGCCTACCAAAATATCAAAATCCTTGAGATTCGAGATATGGCCTCTTGAGATACCTATCAATAAAGCTTCTTTTGACTTAGCTTCGATCACTATGCTTTTGAGAACATCTTCTTTTATCAGCCCAGTCCCTATCTCATCATAGTCTGCGACAAAAACTGCATCAGCTGTCTTTAATTCATCTTTTAATCTTGAGAGAATATCCTGTTTTGTTTTTTCCGATATTTCTTTGAAATTCTCATTATCGAGCCTTATGACGTGGTGGAATTTATTCCCTGGACTTTTCAAAAGCACCCTTGACAAGGTTCCTGTGATCCTTGAGTTGTCTCTTACTAATCCTGAGATAGATATACCTTTTGACTGCATCAGGTTGCAAAGAATATCTCCTGTATGGTCTGCTCCGATAACTCCAACAGCAGAGACTTGTGCGCCGAGCGCCCGAATGACGTTAGCTACATTAGCAGCTGCTCCAGGAACATGTTCTGTTGACTTTATCACTGCTCTTGGAACTGAGGCTTCAGGAGAAAGCTTATCACTTTCAGTGTAGATGTATTCATCTAAGTAGAAATCTCCTATTACAACTACTTTTTTCCGGATAAATGAAGCCAGTATTTCCTTTATTTTCTTCTGGTCTAGATCTTTTTCCATCTTGAAATCTCCTCATATGGTTCAACTGTAAAGATAAGCAGAGGGCTTGATGCATCTCCTTCAAGAGATAGTGTGTTGTCTGGAACTATCAGGAATTCGTTGTTCTCTTCCTGAGAAATGGTAGATCCATTTAGCATACCTTTTCCAGACCAGACTATGCCTGCAATCGGCTTATGCTTTGAAGGAAAGCTCACTTTACTTTTTATCTCCCATCCTTCTCCATAAAACATGTCAAAAAATATCCTGAACCTTTTCCCCCATAAGCCTTCATCGATTATCTGTATAGGCCTCTGGAATCTTTTCTGGAAATCAATATCTGAAGACGATTCCCAATCAATAAGAAGATCGACGAATGATGTCTCATCTTGTATCCCTCTAAGGACCAGATCGTCATAATCTTTAGGGTTTTCTGTGCGATCTCCAAGACGCCATCCTGCAAGGTTGAAATCATCCTGAGGAAGCTGGATCTCGAAAGTAGGCCAAGGGCCAGGAGCGTGAATTATCCCTTCTGGAATAGTCCATCCTGAACAAGGCTTTGCTTCATATTCCTGCAGAAGCTCATACATTGAATCATCTTTGCCAAAGTGCTTCAATGTTTCTATAACCTTTTCTTTTGTTATGCCTTTTTTCAGCCCTAGCCGGGTCTTCACATTATGAAGGGTCTTATTATAAGGAGGAACATTCACTGGCGGGAAGAAATAAGCTTCGCTCTTACCTGGTTTGGATGGTTTTCCACCGATGATATTGCCAGAATGCACGTGAGGGGGAATAGGAGGAACTTCTTTTGAGCCGAATGAAGTGAGCTTCTCTTCTCCTCCTATATCAAGGATCTTTGTAAGTGGCCACTGCTTCATGAATTCTCCCATAATCTCTTTTTCTGCATGTAGAACTGCTTCTTTTAGGAGAATATCTCCATCAATGAGCTTGATCGAAGTAAGGCCTTCACCTTTTTTTGGCTTTGGATTCTCTGCTTCAGTCATGGACATGATCCATCTTTCAACCGGAACATATCCTCTTCCATCAGTAAATCCTGCTTCAAACTTACTGTTCTTTGCAAGAATATCCCTGCCACTGTAATTTTCACGATACACTACTGTAGGCTTAGCGAACAGCACTCCATTCTGCTTTTTGATAGTTTCGATGATCTTTTCTCTCATTATCTCACCTGGTATGAACATTTCATACTTTTCTTTTATCATTTATAAAGGTTTTGGTAAGTTTTTCGGAATATATGGTTTTATATACTACTCCCGGGTTACTATGCAAATGAGATTGAATATAACTCACGTTTTTTCAGATTTAGACGGCTGTATGAACAGCGGAAAGACCAGGAAGGTTTTTTCAAAGATTTCTGATGAGAAAGGGTCTTATCTTAGTGAGGTGGATAGGGATTCGGTAATTCTGATAAGGAATTTTCTTGAAAAGCAGAGAGCATCGCTAAATGTAGTTACCGGGAGATCATTGCAAATATCTAAGGAGATAATAGAATTGGCTACTCAAGGACTAGGAAGATCCTTATCTGTGATAGAACATGGAGCTGTTGTATATGATTCTTTATCTGGGCAGGAGCATTTCTTAATAGGAAGTTATCTAGATAATGAGTATTTGGTCAAAGCAAAAGAAGCCTTAGAAAAAGTAATTGAAAATTGGGATTCTTTGTATAAGGCTAGATTTGAAGCAGCGCTTGCATCCTTCGGCAATAATTTAAGGTATGTAAGAAGATCAGATAACTTACATATCCTCACTTTTGAGGTAATTTCGCCTTCAGAAGAG
>CAZGIN010000084.1:0-1319 GCA_964526585.1 uncultured Methanosarcinales archaeon | reverse complement strand
AGAATTCTCGAAATGTCCAACAAGCAGTAAACTCTGTCTTAGGAAGAGATTTATTAGATTATTATGAGAATGGCGCATTAATTGATATGGTTGGAGTAGGATCATACGACCTAATGCCTAGGGTGAGCAAGAGAGATGCTGTAAAATATATCATAGATACTGAAAATATCAATTCTCATCAAGCTTTAGCTATAGGAGATTCAATGCATTCTGATGGGCCATTTATGAAATTGGTTGTTGATAAAGGTGGATTTGCTATATGTCCTGCTAATTCAGATGCTCGCTTGAAAGAATGGGTGTCAAACTTAGGCAGTAAAGGATATGTTGCAAAAGGAGATTATGCAGAAGGAACCTTGGAAGGTTTAATGCATTATTTTTCTTAGATTTGTAATCTGAACAGAAAGATATAAAAGTATGAAACAGTATGAGCATGCTGTGAGAAAAGAAAAGATTGCAATATCTGTGGACAAATCACTTCTAGATCTGGTAGACTCAAAAGTGGACGGCAACATCATAAGAAGCAGATCCCAGGCGATGGAGTACTATCTGAGGAAAGGCCTGTCTGAGGAAAGTGTTACCAAAGCAGTCATATTATTGAGAGGGGAGCACCAGCAGTATTCCCTGAAATTGATAAAAGGAAAGAAACTGATAGAGCACCAGCTTGAAGGCCTAAAAGAAGGAGGCATCAAGAAAGTTTACATCATAACAGGAACTGCAAAAGACAATTCATTCTTGGAGACTATCGCAGACATGAAGAAACTAGGGATGGAGATACAGATCATATCTGATAAAGGAAAGGGGAACGTAAATGCACTGCTCGCATGCAAAGAAAACCTGCTTGACTCAAGCTTTGTTGTACTAAATGGGGATACATATGTTGAACTCGATCTCAAAGGCATGATAAAAAAACATCTTTCTATGGACAAATTATCTACGATGGGGCTGATGACAAGAGAAAAGCCATCAGATTACGGGACAGCAGTCCTTGACGGAGACCTAATAGTAGATTTCGAGCATCACCCAAAAAATGTGAGAAGCTATACAGTAAATGCAGGAGTATACATATTCAAGCCAGAATCATTTGAGCTGATGGACTCAAAGTCATTGGAGAAAGATGTGTTCCCAAAGTTAGCAAGGATAAAACAGTTAGCTGGATTCTTTACATACGGAGAATATGTGCATATGGAAGAATGATCCACTTAGTTACTACTATTTCATAGTTATTTTCAGAAAAATTTATATATATCCTATTTTTGGATGCAATTATGGGAAAATTATACCTATCATCAAATACTGCAGGAATTGATGCTACATTATTG
>CAZGIN010000083.1:0-4753 GCA_964526585.1 uncultured Methanosarcinales archaeon | reverse complement strand
GAGGATGAAAATAAAAGAACTGGAAAAGATATTGAATGAGGAGGTCTCGTTTGCAAGACTGCATCCACTGGTTGCAGTTGAGATAGATGAAAAGCTGATAGTAGGTGTGTATGGGATAAAGGAGACAATCGGGAATATGAAAGTGGAGGTAGCCCAGCTTAATTTTTCCATGTCTTATGTAATGTCTTTGATGCCGTACAGCCCTGATGTGACTGAAAGAAGGATGGTCGACAGCGCCGATGTTAATGGTATTACTTTTGGTACAGAAGACGTGATGAGGCTTGCAAAAGAAAGGATGGGGGATGGGTATGCGCAGGCTGAAGAAAGAATTAAGGAAGTGTATGCAGCATACCTGCATCAAGACAGCAAAGTATCATAAAGCTTTTATATCCCTGCATCCTGGACTACTATAATGGCATCACATGAGAAGACCCATCTATACGGACTGTTCCTGCTTCTTGCGCTTATACTGCTCATACTTGGATTTGTAGCGTGGTGGACTATAAGGTTTGTGACAAGAGTAGGATAAAGCTATTTCTAAAGCAAGAGAACAAATGAAGAAATTAAAGAAATTATTAAAATAAAAAAGTCAAGCTCAAAGGATGAACTTGATCACCAGACAGATAATGCCTCCAAGAGCTGCAAGATTGCCTAATATAAGAAGTGTTAGGAACAATCCTTCGCTTCCAAAGCTCATCTTGGATTTCTCGAAGTCAACAGGGACTGTTGAAGATCCTGCATCAACAGAAGAATCAACTCCTGCGTGCACTTCAACAGTTGAACCTGAACTTCCGGATGATCCTGAAGAGCTTCCACGACATGCAAGTACAGTCAAGTCAACAGAATCAGATCCCATCTCGTTGCCATTCCTGTATAAAGTTACCTGAACAGGATATGTCTTAAGGGATGTATCATCATCGATTGTTATCGTCTTCCTGATAGTCCTTATGCCGTCATCTTCTCCTGATAATGTGCTGTCAAGAGCAAAGGTCTCTGACAAGTCAAGATCCAGCTCAGAGTTCTTTATAGTTACTTCTATATCGTCCTCATCTTCCTCTCCAAGGTTGACAACGTCAAATATCAGTTCAGTGGAAGGCTGAAGGCATGCATCAACCTCATCTATTGAGAACCTCAGATCATCAAATCTCAAGTAATGGGTCTTACGGTTAACCTTAAGCCTGATCGTAGCCTTAGCTTCATGCTCGTTTCCCTGGTTATCGTCTGCTGTAGCAACTATGTCAATATCATAAGTGCCTTCATCAGCATCGTACGGAACCTGGAAGTTAAGCTCGATCCAGTCAGTTGTCTTGTCTGCGCCTTTTGTCTCATCATAAGACTCTTCTATAGTATCGTCATCAAGGTCAAGGCCGTTGACATCAAGCTCTACATTAAAGTTGTCCATGTCAGAGATCGAGTCATCAACATTAGTCTCATAGTTATTTTTCAGCTTAACTTTGATCGTAACGTCTGATCCTGGCTCAGCATCGTCAGATATGGCTTGGCCGTCACTTACATCATCAGACTCAGAAGAGCCGCCGATGTAAGTTATCTCTGACTTTATGTCATCTACCAAAAGGAAGCTTCTTGTGGTTACATGAGCTTCATAAGCAAGGTCGCTAAGCTCATTTGATGTTACCTTAAACGTGTCAAGAACACTTCCTGACTGTGAGTTTGGAACATCTCCTTTGATGTAGATAGTATTTGAAGCAGAACCTGCTCCTACTGTGCCTACATCAAGTGTTCTGGCCCAGTTTGCGTTATCGCTGAAACTGAACCAAAGCCTGCTTCCAGTATAGTTGATCTTAAGATTTGTTACAGCAACATCTCCTGTGTTGTTAAGCTTGAATGACTTAACACTGGTTGTTGTGTTCCTGTCAACTGAGCCGAAATCGATAACTGAAGGGCTCATTTCCAAGCTTGTTGTTGGATTTCTAAGCGTTACTGTGAAAGGAGCTGTTGTCTCATAACCGTCTGCTGAAACATTCAATGTTCCAGAGTATGGGATGGTTTCATTTGACAATTCAGGGTCAAGAACCTCCACAGGTATTGTGATTGTCAACTCCTGGTCAACGTCAAGGCTTGCAGCGCTTGCAGATAATGTCTTAACTGTAAGGTTTCCCCTGCTGTCAACAATCTTGCCGTTAACCAAGTTAAGTACGCTGAAATGCATATTGCTCAAAGCAACATTTCCTGTGTTGTTTATCGTAACAACAACATTTCCGGATTTGTGCTCTGCAAGATTGGTTGGATTTCTTGTAAGGATCAATCCTGAGGATTCAGAACTAACTGATTTTGAAGCAGATACTATATTATAAGTGATTGTAGCATTGACTGAGACCTTTTCTCCAAGACCTGCTCCGCCGCCGAAGTCTGTTATCTGAACCTTGCAGACTGAGCTTCCTGAAGCTCCTGATTTTGCTTCTGCATTAAGGTAGTCTCCGCTTATGCTGCAGTCAACCTTATTTGAGTCTTCTTCTACTATTGTAAATGTATGATCAACATCGTCAACATCTGAGATAGCTGCAGTCAGGTTGAACTGTTTTGTTCCGCTCTCAACTACATTGATAGATGTTGAGCCTGTGTATGAAGGTGCATCGTTCTTTGGAGCAACATTGAAGTTGATCGTCTTGTTTATCTCGTTCAGCCCGTCTGAAGCGAATGCTGTGCAGCTAGCTGCTCCGTAGAAGTTTGAAGCTGGCTGTGCAAGTATGTTATTATTTGCATCAGTTGTGCAAACAACTTCTGAAGGGTTTCCTTCAACCCTGTAAGTAAGGGCTGCGCTCTCAGGATCATCAGCTTCCATCTGAGCAATTGTCTTTGAAGCATTATCCTCATCTAAAGCAATTGTTGAGCTTACAGATGAGATGAATGAAAGCTTCCATGTTGGAGCTTCGTTTAGATCTATTGTAAGGTTCCTATAATCGGTTATAGTATCATAGGTAGCACCAAGGCTTGAATTAATGCAGCCGATAGACCACTCAAGTGAAACATCTGAATTGTAAGGAACATCGATGTAGCCAACTACCCCATAGCTTGGATATTTATCAAGATGACCATTATTTGTTGTGTCAAATGATGTGTGGGTTAGGGTTCCTGTCTCATTAGTGTATAACCTACAAGTATCATATTGATCATCGTCAGAATCAAATTCATATCTTACCTTGTCATTAGGACCTATTGTTATGCTCTGTCCGTTTGAAGGACTGTTCAGCCTTATATCTGTGACAACTGCCCCAAATACAACTAAAGATAGTGTAAGCAGCGCCAGAATCATTACCGGAATAGTTTTCCTCATTTTTACGTACCTCCCCATGGGAAATTCAATAGCATCAATACTGATAGCTCATCCATGCCCCCGAATGCCTCTGTTGTCACTCCATAGTTGTGTTCGCTTTATAAACATTACTATACTGTAGTATATACATAAGCGATAAGCCAGAATTGGGAATTAGAAGGGATCATTCCTCTTCAGAAGAGTTGCCTGAAAACCCAAAAGAACTGCTAGAGAACTCCCTTTCTTCTTCTTCAAATTCCTCATCTGAAACAAAATCATCATCTGAATCATCAAAGCCTGGATCATTAGCCTCCTCAGGGACACTATCTTCCTCAAATTTCCTCAGATCTGCTTCTTCCTCAAAAAGCTCCTTTAAAGTGCGGTCTTCGCTTGAGAAATCAATATTATCGTCAACTTGGGGAGCATCAACAGGAGCATCTTCAGCAACTGATTCTTTGTCAGGAATACATTCAATATCATGGCTGAAAGGCTCGACAGGATAGTCATCAGGATCGTCAGAAGGCTCAGGCGGCTCAAAAGGAGGATTATCAGGATCTGCTTCTTCAACAGGCTCTGGCTTTAAGCTGCCTCCGCCTATCTTGAAATCTCCCAGATTAGTCTGCATAGGCTCTTCATCAAAAGGATCAATATATCTAGGAGCTTCAGCGACAGGCTCTTCAAATTTAGGAGGTTGGATATCTCCAGGGATATCATCTGAAGGCTCAGCAACAGAGCCATCCTTTTCAGGAATATACTCAGAAAGATCAGCCGCATCTGCCTCAGTATCAGGCGATACCTCTATCTTTTCAGGCTCAACATCATAGAACTCAATCTTGTCAGGATCGTCAACAACCTCATCTTCAGATGAGTCTGGAATATTCATGCCCTCATCTCCGGAATCAAGGCTTTCAAGATCAGAATATGTCTCGATCTTAGGAGAAGAAAGATCCTCAAAGCTTTCCTTGATGACTTCAAGCTGAGGCATCCCTAATATGGCTTTAGCTCTCTGTATGCCGTCTTCGATAGAAAAAGCAACTCCAGAAGCTACCAAAGCCTTAGCAATGCTATGAACCTGATCATCCTTGTCCATAAAACCCACAAAAATCATTAAAGAGAAGGTTATTCAAATACTTTACGCAGTTTTAGGCTATGAAAAAAGTCTTCTATTGCAGCCAGCTCGCTTTGGAAATTTGCTGGTATAACTGACATTGCCCGAGGGGCGCCATTGTCAGATTTGATCCCAAAACGCAAAGAAGCTCACACTTAAGGCTGCAAACAGACTTTTTCTAAATACCTGAAGTTTCAGTAGTAGTATATTCTCCCAGATTAAGCTGGAAAAGCCTTGGAACGTCTTTTTTTATATCAGAATTCACCCCTTCTTAGAAGGATAAGCTTATATGTTTGTATATAAAGATTTATGTTATATAGGCTTAGTAGAAAGTCTTGGTTATTATTGCGCCTAGGTTGTAGGCTGTCATT
>CAZGIN010000082.1:0-4796 GCA_964526585.1 uncultured Methanosarcinales archaeon | reverse complement strand
AGTGGATGAATCTGGAGCAGAGCAAGGCTTGCTGCCGTTATCAAAAGATAATTCCAACGGAAAATATTATTTCTTCGGCCAGGATTATGTTGAGAACGTTTCATTATGGTTTGACAAGAGCTTATTCCATGTTTTCTATTCGCATCTCCCCCAGACTGCTGAGCTTATTGATGTGAACGGCAGCTGCGCCTGTGAGATTTCTGAACTTGGCTTCAGTGATGCTTTCACGCATTCTGATTTTAGGTATTTCCTTGATCTCAAGAAGATAGGTTTCAACCTGGATTCTTATCTTCACACTTTCAGCAGCAAGCATAGGAAAAGATTTTTGGAGGATATGAACAGTATCAAGGATCTTAAGATATGCTGGGAAGGCCTTGAGCATTTTGATGATTTAGTAAGGTTCAGCGTGGCAAGATTTGGCCCTGAATCTGATTTTGCTGATCCAAGGTTTGTAAGCTCTATGAAGAATTTCTTCACATCTCTCCATGAAAAAGGTATGCTTCAGATGCTTGTAACCTATCTTGATGATAAGGTTGTGGGAGTCAAGGTTGGAGCTTTCTACAATGGCATATATTACATAATCAACGGCAGCTATGAAAGGAGTGTCTCAAATCTCGGAAAGATACTTACCTGGGAGCACATGAAGAGAGCCAGTGAGTTGAAAGCTGATATGCTCGATCTTCTTACTAGCAGCTCTGGCTGGAAAGACATTTGGAACTTTGACAAATCAGAATGTTTCACATTAAGATATACAGGAGCGCGCGCAGAATATGTGAATAGCATCCCGAAGACAACAGCTCATGCTGCTCATTGATGCATCTTATTATTTCTCAGCTATAGTGCTTGGGCTTCTTCTTCCGACGCATGGGCCGTCCTTTACAGAAAATCCTGCTGCCTTGAGGTTGTCCCGCATGATCCTTGCGCAGCTGTATGTTGTCAGCTTTGCGCCTTTCTTCATAACTTTGTATATGTCAGAAAAGAATTCTGCTGTCCACATATGAGGGGCTTTTTTTGGGGAGAATGGGTCGAACAAAACTGCATCAAAGCTTTCTTCAGCCAGCCCTTTTACTGTTTCCCTTGCATCTCCCATGATGATCTTTAATCTTATCTTCTTTTCAGCATCTTCGTGATGGCCTTTGAGGCTTGCTTCCTTTATCAGGAGATAGTCTTGTTTGTACTCATCAGGAACTTCAACTTCTGATATCTTCTCTATTATCTTAGGGTCTTTCTCAAGCCCGATCACTTCAATATTTTTATGTCTGTAGATCGCTGCAAGCGCATTATACCCTATCCCGAAGCATACATCTAATACCCTGTCTCCATCTTCGATGTCTGCCGGCTTGGCGTACTTTTCTATGCTTTCTTCGATAGCTCCGCTCTTTGAATGATAGCATTCGCCTGCTTCTTCATTATGGTATGTTATGCTTCCATCAGTTGTCATTATCTGATCCATTATGTTGAAAATCCTATAAAACTATAAAAAGGATTGTATTGTTCTTGAATTTATGAATTCAGAGTTCATCGTTCTGGCAGTCAGGGAACACGATCATTTATTCAATGACATATGCCATTATCTTGATAAAGATCCAGGTATTGTTGAATGGACTTACTTTGCCGACAACACTTTTGCTCCAGACATAAAGGCCAATGTGCGCCAGAAAGATGTCTATATCGTGCTTACTATGGACAAAAATCCGTCAAGATGCCTTGAGAAATGCTATGAGCTTATTGATGCTGCTCGTAGAGCCCGCCCTAACAAGATAGTTTTAGTTATGCCTGAGCATCCTTCTCAAAGGCAGGACAAGCGCCATGCAAAGCGTGAATCCATCAGTGTTGCAAGGCATGCAAAGGTTTTCAAGGCTTTGGGAGTTGACCATGCTATCTGCATAGAGCTTCATGCTCCCCAGATAGAAGGATTGTATGATTCGTTGGATAATCTTAGCGGAGCTCCTTTCTTTGCTGATTATATGAAAAAATCATTGTCTGCTGCAGAGCAGGATAATCTTGTTATCATCTCTCCTGATGGAGGGGGTATGAGGTCTGCTGCTTTCCTGAGCAAGAACTTGAAACCTCTTGACATCGACATCGGTTTTATCCAGAAAGAAAGAACAGGAACCAATATCTCTAAATCTGGTAAGGTAGTTGGAGATGTCAAAGATAAGGTAGTTGTCCTTTATGATGATATGCTTGATACTGGAGGAACTATACTGGCTGGAGCTGAAGCTTGTAAGAATGCAGGCGCAAGAAAGATCATCGCATGCATCGCCCATGCCCTATGTAATAATAGGAGGGACTACGATCCTTCGACCGATGTTGATATTATCGACAAGATGGCTGACAGCCTTGTCGATGAGTTTGTTTTCCTCAATACAAGGCATAAGCCTCTTGAGATCATAGAGTTCAATCCAAAGATCAAGAGCAAGGTATCTATCCTTGACATCTCAAAATATCTCGCTGAAGCTATAAGGCGTGATCAGTCTGGTGAAACCATACGCGAGATGGTGAAATCTTTAGGGGTTGATAACCTGTATAGTATTCTGCATAAGTCAAAAGATTAATTATATTTTGCCAGGCTCATCTGCCCCTTTCTTTTTCGTTCAGAGATCTTTATCTTTTCAGGGTCTACTTTTTCTCCTACTTGTTCTTTTACTGATCTTGCTGCTCCTGCCCCTATAAGGTGCGCTATCATCCCGATGTCTGTCTTCTTTACATCTGCTATATCCTTGATCGAGTTGTTGAACAGTTTTCTTGCTCTTACTCTTCCTATATCTTTCAGCTGCAGTAATGCTAGTAATTCTTCTCTTGCTCCGTGTTTTAATCTTAACCTTAATTTTTTTATCTCTTTTATCATATCATGCTGGCTTTGCATCTTTGCAAATTCTTCTGATGCATATAGCAGCCAATCTCCTATATCGATCTTTGCCCTCAATTCTCCCGGTCTTGCGTTGTAGTTCTCAAGTATGTATTCTTCGCTCATCTCTGATATCCATTCTTTAAGCATAAGTGCTGTCTTTATCGAGTCCATATAAGAGTCATGTTCAGGCTCATACACTGACGGCTCTGGCTGCAGCATCTCAAGCGCATAAGGCATATATTTCTCTTGTATGCTGTCATATTCCTTTGTTCTTACTCTCAACAATGGCCTCATCTCAAGCGTGTTGCATACCATCTGCAGCAGAGCAATATCCTTCACATCTCTTCCTTTCCCTCTTCCAAGAGCTTTCAGTATCATGTCTGCAGTCAAAGGATCAAGGTAGAGTTCTGCTGTTCTTTTCCCCAGTTGTGTTGCTTTGTATTTATATCCAGATATCTCGTCTGCTGAGACAAAATCTGACGATACTTCGCTGCTCTCAAGGAATTTCCATTGTTCTAAAGTGTGCAGCATCGATAGTATCTTTTCTTTTAGAACGTTCATGTCTTTGAATTGGAATGCCCAAAATGTCTTTGAGAAGAAATCTATGATTTGTTCTTCTGTCCTCACAACTTCTGATGCTATCAGAGACAATAGATATGTCCTAAGTACAGGCTCTACTGCCAATTTTGAGTAGATATCTTCTGGCTCTCCTAATACATATGTCTCGAATATGGCTTCTTTTTCTGCTTCAGTTGACGCTATGCATATAGCTTCTCCGTATTCGTCATATGAAGGCCTTCCTGCTCTTCCTGCCATCTGGAGATATTCTAATACTGGTATTGGCTGCATCCCTCTCTGGCCGTATCGTTTCAGATCCCTGACAATAGCTCTGAATGCTGGTAAATCTAATCCTGCTGCTAGCGTTGGAGTTGAAGCGATCACTTTTATCGTTCCCAGCCTAAAGTTATCTTCAATAAGTTCGCGCTGCTTATGTGTCAATCCAGCATGGTGGAACGCTATCCCCTTTTTTACACATTCAGCTAGCCGCCTGCATTGTTTTGTTGGAGACGACAATGCTTTCAGCACTTTTTCTGATAGCATCTCCAGCTCTGGATTTGTTTCCTTTATCTTTTTGGAAAGCTCTTCTGCTGTCTTCTCTGCTGATGGCTTTGTGTTCACAAATACTAATGCCTGCTTTTTCCTTCCAAGAGTATCTAGGATTATGTTTGCTAAAGGATCCTTTGTCTGCTGCGCTATATGGCTCATTTTTCTTGATACTCCCTCCTTTCTTTTATATTTTGCCGGTATTAGGCTTAATCTGTCCAGTGATACCCTAATAGTTGTTCTTTTCAGTAAGATTTATAAATAAACCCCTGATTTTTAGTTACTATACAGTCGTAATAGGTGATTAACATGACTTACACTTCAGCAATATGTGAACCAATAAAAACAAGGATCTCTTTTGTGCAGAAAAGAATTAAAGATATCCATGATTCAACTGATAAGTTCAAAGACTCTCAAGGGAATCTTCCTTATAGCACAGCCAGATTTCTTGACGGGCTATATCAACATAAGGCAGCGCTTGAGGCAAAGAAAAAAGATCTTGAGTTCGCATACCACACCAGAAGCCTTACCCAAAGGCTTAATCCAGTTGAATATTTTTGATTTTTTTCTATTAAATAATTTCTACAACAATCCTATTATTCTCGGCCCAAAATTTACCAGCAAAAAAACATTGAGCAGCACGTTCACTATGAAAGATATCACTGCTATCGTCTTGTCTGCCCCAAGGAATGCAAGAGTTCCCCTCAGAAATAAGTTGTAGATCACAACTAGTGCAATTCCCCCAACAACTATTCCTAAAGGGCCGGCTATAACCATGAAAGGAGCTATGAGAACATATGCTAGCATCTTCACGATTACTCCAATTCCTGCTTTTACT
>CAZGIN010000081.1:0-4811 GCA_964526585.1 uncultured Methanosarcinales archaeon | reverse complement strand
GATGCCGTATTCAAAAGATGCAGCTGTAAAGGCATTTGGGCTGAACACATATTTTGGCGCTCCTTTGATATTCTCAGACGGAAGCGTGCACGGAACACTATGCATAGTCTACAAAGAGAAAAAAGAGCCTTTCTCAAAAAAAGAGACAGAGCTTCTTGCGCTGCTGGCAAAAAGAGCAGCGATAGAGCTTGAGAGAGAAGAAGAGGAAGAGCTGCTGAAAGAATCAGAAAAGAGGTTCAGGGCAATATTTGAAGGAACAACAGAAGGCGTGCTGCTGGCAGATATAGAATCCAAGAGATTCAAATATGCAAATCCTGCAATATGCAATATGTTTGGATACTCAGAGGAAGAAATGTTGAAGCTGGATGTGATGCAGATCCATCCAAAAGAACGCCTAAAGGAAGTGCTCGAAGCATTTGAAAAGCAGGCTAAAGGAGAGATAAGGGTCGCAAAAGAGCTTCCATGCCTGAGAAAAGACGGAGGAATATTCTATGCTGACATAGCTACAAACCCTATAGAGCTCGCAGGCAAAAGAAACAATGTAGGATTCTTCAGGGATGTCTCAGAGAGGATGAGGGCAGAAGAAGAGCTCAGGAAAAGGACAAAAGAGCTCGAGACTTTCAACAAGCTGGCAGTAGGAAGAGAGCTAAGGATGGTAGAGCTGAAGAAAGATCTTGAGAGGCTGAAAATAAGATGAAGCTTTCAGTGAAACTTGTATTGTACCTGTTCTCTACATTAGCCTTAGTTACAGGGCTAATATCTGCTTTATCCATAACCAACATGAACATAATAAAGGACATATCAGGGCAAAGCATCGAAGAACTGGCAAACTACTCCATCGAAGCAATCTCAGAAATCCTCTCTGACGGGGTTGAAGGACAGCTGATAAAGACAGCGCAGAGCCTTTCTGAAGACATAGGGGATTATATCATGGAGGCCAAGTCAGACCTGTCCGAGCTTGCCAAGCTTGAGCCTTCACAAGAAAATTATGATGCATTTGCCGAAGGCTACACCGCGCTTGCACATAATCCTAATGATTCTGCCCCAAAGGAGACTTTTCCTATAGAATCAGATTTTGGGAACAACATAAGAGTTCCAGTATTCCTGAGCCTGAGGTTTGCGAATGCATCAGGATATGAAGTGATAAAAGCCGGAGCCAACAGCGAAACTGAAAGCCTGAAAGACATAAAGGATGAAGACAGATTTCTTGAAGCTAGCAAGCTGAAGCAAGGGCAGTTCTACATCTCAAAGAAAAAATATGAGATATGGGACTGCACTGAAAGAACCTCAACCCTATTCGGCGAAAGGATATATGAACTGAGCGGAGAATGTCCTGACAAAGGTATAAATGCCATAGACGCAGCAGGATACAAAAGATTTAGCTCAGGTTATATGGAATATTCAACTCCAGTATATATCAAAGGGGAGTTCAGAGGAGTGCTTACAGCAGAAGTCAATTTCCTGCCGATAATGAAGATAGTAAACGATGTAAAGATAGCAGAAACAGGATATGCATTCCTGCAGCAAAGCATAATCGGAACCCCAGAATATGAAACCGGAAATGGGATAACGTTAGCGCACCCAAGCCACCAATATGTATTACTGATGGATCCTGCAACGTTGTATATATTAGGAGCTCCAGGTCTTGAAGACCTAAAGACACTTACAAACAGGCAGCACAAAGGAGAGACAGGGATAGGAAGATATATCTTTAGGGATGTGGATAAATATACCTCTTACTCATCATATATCGAGGATGGAAGAATAGTATGGGCAGTTGGAACGACAATCCCAGTTGATGAGTTCAGGAGGCCTTTCCTGAAGATAGAGAAAGACATCGCAAACAAGACCTCCTCTAATATAGGCCTAATAGAAGGATCGATAGAGAGGACTGTAACAGGATTCATGATAGTCGCATTAGGGCTTGGTTTAATATTTGTAATACTTGCTTTCATAGTATCAGCAGTGGCGACAAGCACATTAGCAGATCTTAGGAAAGCAGCAGAGGAATTCAGGAAAGGAAACCTGAAGTACAGGGCAAAGATCAAGACAAGAGATGAAGTAGGAGAACTTGCAAAAACTTTCAATGAGATGGCAAAAGAGATCGGAAAGTCAAAACAGAACCTTGAGAAAGAGGTAGAAGAAAAGACAAAAGAGCTCAAGTCAAAAGTGAGGGAGCTTGAGAAGTTCCAGAAATTCTCAGTCGGAAGAGAGATGAAGATGATAGAGCTTAAGAAGCAGATCGAAGAATTGAAGGGGAGTGGAAGAAAATGAGAAGAATAGTAGTTGCCATAATGATCTTTGTTGCGCTTGGGATCCTGCTTAGCGGCTGCGCGCAGAAAGTAGAAGAAAAATATGTCGGGCCTGTTGAGAAGGTAACGCTCAGCCTCACAGAAGAGCCTGTGAACTGGCTTACTTTGATCGCGGTTGAGAAAGATTTCTTCTCGCAGGAAGGCCTTGACGTTACTTTAAAAGAATATCCCAGCGGCAAGCGGGCTTTATTAGATGGTTTGTTTGCTGGGGAAGTGGATATAGCAGCTGCTGCAGACGTCCCGATCGTCTTTAACAGCTTTGAGCGCCAGGATTTTAAAGTTATAGCTACAATCGGTACTTCAGATAATGTTCCTAGGATTATTGCCCGCAAAGACAGGGGTATCTATCGGCCTAGTGATTTGCAGGGCAAGCATATTGCTACCCAGGAGGCTTCAGCAGTGCATTTCTTTTTATCGTTGTTTTTGCTGAAGTACACTTTAGCTGAGGATAGCGTTAAGATATCCTTTATGAATGCTGAGGAGCTGCCTCAAGCATTAGCAGATGGTGAGATCGATGCCTTTTCCATGAGAGAGCCATTTATCACCCAGGCGAAGGCTCTATTGGGAGATAATGCTGTAATATTTGCTGAGCCGGGGCTTTACCTTCAGACATTCAACCTGGTAGCTTATGATAGTTTTATTAAGGATAATCCTGAAATTGTGAAAAAAATATTGCGGGCGTTATTGCGTGCTGAGGAATATGCCAATAACCATCCTGCTGCTGCAGTTGAAATCATTTCAAGCAGGACAGGTGTTGCTGAGGATGAGGTATTTGCGCTCTGGCCTGAGCTTCATTTAAGGGTTTTCCTTGACCAGTCCTTGATAGTGGCATTAGAGGACATAGCAAAATGGGCGATTAGAAATGATTTAACTGATAAGACTGAAATGCCCAACTACTTAGATTACATTCATGTTGATGCTTTAGAGGAGGTTAAGCCAGGGGCTGTTAAGATAATAAGATAAAAAATGAGAATCAGGACAAAATTTTGGGTTATGACTGCAGTTTATCTAGTTTTCATTATCTCCTTAATCCTGGCTCTGTTATTTATGTCACAAAAACTGGATGTTGCTAAAGAAAAAGATGAGATCTCTGATGGCCTTGCCAAGGCTGTTTTTGAGCTGAACATTGTGACCAGCGACTATTTGCTGCATCCCAGCGATAGGGCATTGCGGCAATGGGGATCAAAACAAAGTTCCATTGGAAAAGTTATTGAAACAGCAGAATTTGATGATCCTGAAGAGCAGGCGCTCTTAAGGGAGATAAAGAAGGATTATGAAAGCATCAATAATATTTTTTCCCAACTGACTAGTCCAGATGTTTCTGCAGAGCTTAAGGACAGGTTGGTCGGCCAGTTATTAGTGAGATCCCAGAACATGATCGGTGGAGTTTTTATACTGGCTGAAAGAAGCGCTGAAGTTATGTTAGCAGTCCAGAAGACAGCTAATATAATTATTATCATATTCATAATCACTATATCAATCTTAATTGCAGGCACGTGGCTGATGATGACAAGAGTTTCAGTTCCGCTGCAGAAATTGACAGATGTGACTAAAGCAGTTGGAAAAGGCAACTTCAAGGTTAAAGTTGACATTAAAACAAAAGATGAGCTGCAGGAGCTAGGTAATGCAATGAACAGTATGATATCGGATTTGCATAAAATTAAGCTCTTGAAAGCAGAAAAAGGATTAAGGCAATTGCTTGAGAAAGAAGTCAATGAAAAAACAAAAGAGCTCAACAAAAAGCTGAAGGAAACTGAAGATGCCAGAATGGCTACAATGAACATATTGGAAGATATCGAAGAAGCTAGAGAACGCCTTGAAGAGGAAGATGTAAGGAAAAGCGAGCTTTTCAACATCACAAGCCACGAGCTCAAAACTCCACTAGTCCCTATCAAAGGATATCTTGGGTTAGTATTAGATGAGAAATACGGAAAACTTAATGACAACCAGAAGAACGCATTAGGAGTAGTATCAAGAAACACAGAAAGGCTTAAGGCCTTGATTGAAGATGTGCTTGACATCGCAAGGCTGCAGGCAGGCAGGATGAAGCTTAACATAGAATCGATAAACCCAACTTCACTTGTGAGGGAAGCAGTTGAAGGGATGCGTGACATGGCAAAAGAAAGAAAGATATCCCTAAAGCATGACATAAAGCCTCTTCCAAAGATAAAAGCAGACAAGAACAGGCTGGTACAAGTCATAACAAACCTAGTCAAGAACGCAATAAAATTCACAGAGAAAGGGGGAGTTACAGTAGATGCATATCCTAAAGGAAGGGAAGTGATAATAGAAGTAACAGACACAGGGATAGGGATCGCTCCGGAAAACCAGGAAAAAGTGTTCCAAAGGTTCTTCCAGGTAGACAGCTCCATAACAAGAAAATACGGCGGAACAGGATTAGGATTACCGATAAGCAGAGGAATAATAGAGAACTTTGGAGGGACTTTGACAGTCAAGTCGAAAATAGGGAAAGGAAGCACATTTATAGTCAAGATACCT
>CAZGIN010000080.1:0-4842 GCA_964526585.1 uncultured Methanosarcinales archaeon | reverse complement strand
CTTGAAGACATAAGGGCAAGAGCGTCAATGATAATCAACAATGAAGAAAATATTGATTTAGGAAAAGGCATACAGATACTTGCAGCTGCATCAATAATAAGGAAAGCAGAGATAACAGAGCAGACAAATCCAGAAGAAGCATCAAGGACATATTCATTGCTAGAATCTTACGGCGGAAAAGTAAACGAGCTGGTTCAGCTGAAGAAAGCAGAGCTATCTAAGCAGGAAGGGTTCGAAAATATTGATGATGCTAGGGCAGCATTTACTCCATTGCTTGCGATGAATTCAGTGAAACTAAAAGCGCAGGAATATTTGGATGTGCTGGGCCAGGTTGATGAGCTACAGAGTTCTGGGGCTGTTGAAGAAAATGCGACTGAAAACGCAACACAAACAACAGACAACACGCTGCAGCTCGCAGAGCTTTACATACAGGCTGGATTGTATAGAGACGCAAGAGAGATATTGGAGGAGTTTACATCTGAGAATATAGGAGAAAATGATCATGCCGTATATCTTACAGCAAGATCTTATGAGCTGGAGTACGATCCCCAATCACTTGACTATTATGACCAGATAGCCGGATCCAATACATATTACGGATTATTGGCAAAAGAGAGCATAGCAAGAGCATATGAGAAGAAAGATACAGCAGAAGACATACAGACAGCAAAAACAAGCTATGAAGAGGTAAAGAGCCAGTGCGAAGGAGTATTGTATCCTGCTGCTCCTGAAGAAGGTGCAGAGCCTTCTGAAGCAGAGACATCACTGAAAGCATACTGCGAGGATACAGCGTATTATGAGATGCCATATGCTGTAATACTGTACAGGGCAGGAGATTACAGCGCTGTACAAAACACGCTTGCAAGATATCTTCACGCATCACTTACAGAAGAAAAGATGCAGCAATACAGGGAAGAAGGATACAGTGAAGCAGAGATAAGCTTCCTCCAGGATGATGCGTACTATATCGAGGCAGAAGCAAGATACTTCTTTGCATTGTCCGAAGAATCCGAAATCATATCAAAAGCGATACAAGACTATGCATCGCTTGCAGAGCAGCCGGAAATACCTGATGGGATGAAGTATAAGATAATGGCAAAAGAGAAAGTCAAAGACCTCTGCAGATCACAGCAGGACGGATGCCCTATCAAAGATACTCTAAACTTATACCAGAGATCATCAAGATGAACAAGAAAGCTGATGTTTACATAAGGCTGATAGAAGTAGCAGCATATGCAGTGCTTGCAGTGATGATAGGCCTTTTTCTGCTCAAGACAGTCCAAGATGCCAGAGACCCGTCAAATTATCAAAAAGACTATCTTGCAAAAGACATAGCAGGCGTACTGGACATGCTGTATGCAGCACCACACAGCTTTGATTATACATACAGATCACAGGTATGGAACTACTCAGACTATATATATGAGTTCGGCGAGAGCACAGCGAGAGCAGGAGGAACAGAGCCTTATGCTCCTGGAGGAAAGAACGTATTTGTAATAGACGAGGAAAGCGCTTCAAGCCAATTCAAGTATTCCCCTTATTTTCCTGATGCAAAAGAATTCTCACAGCTTGAAAAACAGACTCCTAAAGAAAGAGTGATGCTCTTCGGGAAAGAAGGAAACCATTTTTGGGGGAGCTCAGAGGCAAGCAGAGCAACAACAGACCCTCTCCAAATAGACTGCGACGAAAGCCTGCCTAATACCAATACGATAGTGATAGATCCAGGCCATGGGAGCGGAGGCGGCAATACAGACACAGGATTTGTAAGCACAGCTAGCTCAAACTTCAAAGAAGAAGACAGGACAGCACTTATAGCAGGCTATACAAAAAAACTGTTAGAAGAAAAAGGAAAAAATGTCATACTGACAAGAAATACAGAAGAACAGACAGCTGAAACATACAAATCCCCTGAAGAAAGGAACGAGCTGATAAGATCGACAAATCCGGACATGATGATAAGCCTGCACATGGACAACAGGAGCGACGGAAATACAATACTGAAAGCATATTACCCTATCCAAAGCAAAGAGAGCAGGAACGCAGCATGCAGGATAGTAAACACAATACTAAGAGAAGAAGGATCGATGAAAGTTGAAGGGATAGACGGAGCATCCCTAATCCCTGTAAACCTTGCATCGATCGGAAAAGATTCTCCTATGTATGTATTGAACACAACAATCCCCTCAGTAGTGCTTGAGCTAGGATCAGTCAATGCACTAAGCTCAGATCCGAGACATCTTACAAGTGCAATAACACAGATACCAAACCTTATATCAGAGGCAATCCCATGAAAATTATGGATAAATCCAAAAGAGGAGCAGTCTCAGTAGATACTTTGTACATCTATGCAGTCCAGATAATGTTCACAGTCATACTTATAGCGTTCGTGCTTCTCCTGACATCTTTGCTGGCCTCAAAAGAGCTTGACTCATCAGCCCTTGAAAGCTCAATAATAGCCCAGAGGCTGGTATATGAAAAAGGGGGTATATCGATCTTTGATGAAGATGCGGGAAGAGTACTGCCTTTAGAGATAGACCTTGCATCATTCTCTTCTGGAGAGCAGAAAAGAAGCCTTGACAGATCGATAGATGGAGAAGAATATGCTGCAGCAATATTTCTCTACAAAGGCATACGAAACGCCTCTGTCATACCAAAGGCAGCAGCAAAGACATATTACAATGAAGAAAAATACAAGATATGGTCTCCTGTGGGTGATGCGAAGAAAACTGCGTCAGCAAGAAGATCCGCAGGGAACATACAAAGATTTGATTTTGAATTTCCAGTAACCATACATAATGAAGCAAAGAAAGAGCAGGGATGGATAGAAGTATATGTGTACCACCCTCAAGGGAGCAAAAGATGAAAAAAGGGGCAGTATTTGTCGAAGTGATACCTATAATGGCATTGCTTGTATTTATAGTACTTGCAGGACTTCTCTTATATGCTATAGCAGGAGGAGACAAACAGATCGTGCTGGACTCATGCGGTGAAGGAGCGCAATACTGCAAGACTATGCCGCAGCTGGAGCTGATGGGAAAACTTAAGGCGCCATTTGAGTTTGAAGGCCAGCAGCTTAACCTGGCGGACCTTATGGTGCTAAGAGTAAAAAGCCCTGATAAGATATCTGAAGCGCAGCTGAGAGGATACGCAGGACAGGTGCTTGCACAAGGAGAATGCCTGCATATCATAAAGCAGCAAGATGGACAAGCTGAAGAAGAAAGGATATACGGAAACTGCATAATAGACAATGAGATCGGATCAGGATTATATGAGGGATCATCTGCAGGGACAGGCGAAGGATATGTAGGGGCAGACAGGAGAATGTCCACAGTAAGCATGATAAGCCAGGAAGGGAACACTATAATTTATGCAAAATTAGTGCAGGCATTGAACACTAGAGAGCTTAGCAGATACTATGATTTTGTAAGCTCGATAGCAGGGGGGCAGAACATTTAAGATGAGAAGGATGAACAAGAAGGGAGCGATAGGAGTATACGAGCTTTTGTTAGCTATATTCGTGCTTGCCATAATAGTCAATACGATAATCCTGGAAAACAGGGCATTTCCTGAAACCATAGGGAAAAAACAGATGCTGGCATCATACGTGATAGGAGAAGCTGAACTAGAGCTGTTCAGGGTAGACCAGGATGCAAAATATTCTGCATTTGACTCTCTGAAAGAGCTTGCTTCTCACGGAGGCTATGCAGGAGAAGCAGTATGCGGAAACTATGGAGATTATGCTTTCTGGAGCACAAAAGGAGCTGAAGTTGATACATGCTTCCCTGATGTGTACAAAGAGATACAGCCTCTTATGATAGACGAGCTGGCAAAAAGAGGGCTTACTGATTACGACTTATATGTAGACCAATATAAGATAATAGGTATAACACCTATACCGGAACAAAAGTATGCTGCACTTATAGAAGATGATGAAGTGCTGTCATCCATAAACTACTATCCCAAGAAATCCTTCAAAGTTGATCTTGATTATCCATTCTCTGACTATAAAATTCTGAAGGGCCTTGCGCAGGACATAATAGCTGAATGCACAGACAAAAGCGAGGAACAGCTTACTAGCTGCGTCAACGGAAGGGCATCAAGGTTTGAGACACTGAACCAAAACAAATTTGATATCACAGTGGAAAGGATACTTAATAAGAGACAGTTTACCGTCGAAGTAAAACAGCTTTCTTACAAGAACGTGTTTACAGGGGATGTGTCGATCAAGTTCGCTATCGGGTTAGAAGGGCTTTACCGTATGAACCCTTCAGCTTTTGCAGATACAAGGTTTTACTTTTTGAACAAGACTGGAGAGAAGTATAATGAAGTAAGCTTCTACCCAGCTGCTGCAGCAAACCCAAGGGATCCATTGCAGATAGAGATAAATCTTCCTTTGTCTGAATACGGCGGAAGGATGGGCGCAGTAAGCTTTAGTTTTAATCCCGGGGAGAGCATCACTGAAAAGTCCCAGCTGGCTATCAGAGAAGAGACAGCAGAGTTCAAGCCTGCTCCGCCAAACATCTTAGATATGATGAAAGGATTATCAAGAGAAGGGACAGACTATTATCTCTCAAGCGGGATAGAGCAGTATTATGTGATGATACCAAAACAACCATCAGAGATAACGATAATAGCAGATTATACAGGAGCAAAAGAATACACCAACACAATCGTGCTCAAGTTTGTAGATACAGATTTGAGCGGGGAGAGAGCTGCTTCTGGAACCGCATCCGAAACTCCTGCTGAAACGCCTGAAGAGGCTCCTCAACCAAGCGAAGAAGAACTGGCAAATATGATCTGAATAAGACAATATACCAGAATAACTTACTTACCTGCGAGTTC
>CAZGIN010000079.1:0-4902 GCA_964526585.1 uncultured Methanosarcinales archaeon | reverse complement strand
GTGCCAAAACCTTATTTTTGACATGCCAGACTACACTACCAGGGCATTTTGGTATTCTTATATACGTCAATCTATCTTGTGAGATATCTGTCGCTATAAGAACTCTTCTGGCATTACTCCAGAAATTCTGAGTTGCTTTTTAAAGCTTTCGGTATAGCGGTGCAAAAACGCAAGATTTTTACATAAATTTTATAAATATCCTCTATCATAAATGTATAGTGGGAAGGGTAGTCAAAACTCTACTCACAGCAAATTTCTTCCCAAAATGGAGCTAACTTAACTGAATTAAGTTAGAGATCATTATGCGGGATACCCAATGAGCGAATAGCGATAGCTATCGGGTATGGAGGTGTGTGAGATGGGTCTAAGCCTAGGGGAAGTTGTGAACAAGATATTTGGTGAAAGAAGCTGGATTTCTGAGAAGCTGCATGGGAGCAGTGGAGCTTATCTGCCTGAAGATATACAAAGACAAGTTGATGCAATAATAAACCATGAAGCCACATGGAGCTTGGAAGATCATTATAGGGATTACCAGGCAGACTTAAGGGTTCTTGAAGAAAGACAGGCAGAATGGGATCGTGCGGTCGGAAAAGCAGGACTAGCATGGGGTGTTGTAATTTTTGGTGCAGGAGCATACGAACTTTTTAATCAATTTACTGATCCAGAAAGTGCGCCTGTAGTTGGAGGAGCAGCAATCCTCACAGCAATAATACGGTCAGGATATGTAGCACATGTAGGGAGCAGATTCAGAAAGGCTTTGCGTGAGACAGAATATAGGGCTCAGGTTATAATTGCTTATGCGCAGGCACATCCTGAGGAGATGCAGCAGGCAGGAGAAACAGGAGAGAAACTGCTTGAATACAAAAATCCAAGATTTGAGAAGAAGAGCAACACAAAATACCATGAGCTGCAGAGGCTCGACACTTTGATGCAAACCTATCTTGGAATACTGCATCAGGTTAAAGAGAACAGAGAGATGATAAAAGGACTTGAAAAGAAAGGATCGGAATACGAGCAAAGCATATTAGATACAAGGCTAAGGCTTGAGGAACACATAAGCAGCCACGATCTTCCTCCATATACAGGAGAAACAACTCAGGATGAAGCTGAGAATGAACCAGAAGAGACAGGCTCGCCAAGCCAAAGCCCAAAAAGAAAGACGTACCAAGCAAAGCCTAGAACAAAACCTAAGCCAAGGGGCAGTAAAGGAACAGACCATTACGATACAAGAACATCGCAGACAGCGAGCGGAGAAGTGCAGTTTTGATTTAGATCAATGCGTAAGGCTGAGGAACCAGCCATTGCCGAGCATAAACAGGATAAAGCACTACAGAAATTTTTATAACCACAACGCAAATTTGCTATTTTATGGACCTAGCATATCTAGATTATGTAGCGAGGTTTGGGGAAAAAATAATCGAGATAGCAAGAGCTACAGTAAAAGATCTGGGCGAAAAAGGGCGGGAAGAGCTTAAGTCAGAAAAAGATATTGTTACCAAAGGAGATATAGCAGTAGCGGAAAGGATAAGAGACTATCTTAAAGGAACAGGACACAAATTTCTGCTGCTGGACGAAGAATTGGGAGCGACTGCTTTAAACTGCACGCCTCAGGATGCAAACTTCACTGTGGCTATAGACGATATAGACGGAACAGAAAACTACCACAGCATAACAAGAAGCAAGCCCTACTGCAGCATATTTGCCATCTTTGCAGGCCGCCAACCGAGGTTTAAAGATGCATTAGTTGCAGGAATACTTGAGCATAGCTCAGGAGATATATGGTTTAGCGTAAGATCTCACGGATGCCACTTAACTCCAGGAGGAGATCTGAGGATCGGCCCTGCAGAAGTGCGGGCATCTCCTCACAAAACACTGGACCAGAGGCTTCAGTTCAGATTTGACCTATACCAAGCATATGGGAGAGTGAATACTCCGCGGCAAAACGAAGCATATGCAAGACTGATGCAGCAGGCATGGGCCAAAGATTTTGGAAGCTCAGCGTTCCACCTTGCAGAAGTAGCATGCGGGTCAGCTGCAGGATATGTAAACCCTGCCCACAAAGCCCATGAGCTAGGGGCAGGATACCTTCTGGTAACAGAAGCAGGAGGAATAATAACTGACTTCTCGGGAAAAGACCTAGGAGAGCAAAGATTTGAATTCAACAGGACTTATCCAATAATAGCAACAGGCACGCCGGAACTGGGAACCGTTGTCAGGAAAATCCTAAATTTATAGTAAGCTTTAAAAAAGGATTCTAACTCTAAAACTAAACTTGAAAGCGAACCCCGCTTAGCTCAGCCTGGTTAGAGCGCATGGCTGTAGAAAAACGCGTGTTTGAGAATGCAACAAGCTGCTATGATAACACGTCAGCATGCATAACCCGTGAGATCGCTGGTTCAAAACAACCTTTATGGATAAGAAAGGTTATGAAAGTCCGGCAGCGGGGATTCTTTATTTTTCTATCCTTCCCTAAAACATATCCTGCAATCATTTTATATACTAACAGATATAGAGCATTTTCATGATAAAAAAAGGAGACATCGTGAGAGTGCATTTCATAGGGACATTAGATGACGGCAAAGTGTTCGAGAGCACACAAGGAAAAGAGCCTTTAGAGTTTGAAGTAGGGAGCGGTGATGTCTACAGTTTCTTTGATACATGCGTCATAGGCATGAAAGAAGGGGAGATGAGAGAATTCAGGATAGAGCCTTCAGACGCATTCGGATTCCACAGAAAAGAACTCATACAAAAGGTCCCTAGACAAAAATTACAGGGAGACTTCAAACAGGGAGAATGGATAGACATGAAAGTTTCTTCAGGAGAGCAGAGGAAAGCAAAAGTTCTGGACATAACTGATGACGAAATAACCCTAGACTTCAATCATCCTCTTGCAGGAAAAGCATTAAACCTTCAGATCAAGATCATCTCGGTAAATCAAGCTTCTCAACAACAGAAACCAAATCAGTGATCCTTGTTATCTCAAAATCGGGCTTGACATCATCAGCAGAAAAAACCTGGCCGTACTTTGCAAGGCAAGTCTTCATGCCAAAAAGAGAAGCTCCGATTATATCTCTTCTTGGGTTGTCTCCAACCATGATGCATTCTTCTGGCTTTAGGTTAAGATCACTTACAGCTTTCTCAAAAGGAAGCCTGCTTGGCTTCTCAGAGCCTGTATCATCAAGAGAAACAACGACATCAAAGAAATCATCTATCTTCATGCTTGTCAAGCGAAGCCAGCATTTCAACCTAGGAGCATCGCTGACAATAGCAAGCTTCAGGCCGTGCTGCCTGAGCTTTATGAGAGTGCGTTTTGTCCCAGGATATGCTGAAAGAAACCCGTTTTTCACACGACGGTAAGCATTCACTCCATAAGCAAGGATGCGGTAGTCAACCTTTCCAATAACTTTCTCCAAGAACTTCTGGAATATCTGATTATCCTCTATGCCGAACTCATCATACAGGTCCCAGATGATGTCAAAAGCAGTGTCAGCGTCCATATCAAGGCCTGCATCTATCATGCCATCTATGGCTTCCCTCAATGAGGTTTTTTTCATCTTGAGGAAATTGATCAATGTCTGATCAAGATCAAAAATTATAGCTTTTATCATAAAGAAAGGAATAGGGGAGCTTGTTTAAAAAACTTGTTGAAACTCAAGCGAAATATCCTACAATGCAGATGAAAATTATTATCAGATAAGGGATGTTAAGCTCAGAAGCGCTTCTCGGAGGAACGCTCAGCTTGAAATTTAAGTTCTTGTAAGTAAGAAATTCCATCCCTACAAAAAATATCAACGTAAAGATATAGATATTTCTAGTGAAGTTTGCAAAAATGTTGTAGATTACAGCTATCGGAACTGCAAACCTGATAAGGGTCATGAAAAAAGCATAATTGATGAAGTTCTTCACTTTCCTTGCGTAAGTCTCTGACGGGCTTCCAGCATTCCTGAACAGCAAAAATCTTGATGAGAAACCAAGCTTCAGAAGGCTGAACACTACAAGAGAAAGCACTTCAGACAGAAGGTTGATTATGAGAGCAATCACCAAAATTATAGCTATTGTTTCCATAAGGCTGTTAGTGGGTGTTTAGTATTTAATGTTTTGGGAACATCTCATGAGAAACTTATATAAACAGCCATAATTAACATGATAAAATGAGAGTCTTGATCTTCGGAACATTTGACGTAATCCATCCCGGACATATACAGATGATAAGGCAAGCGCGAGGATATGGTGATAGAATTGCATGCATAGTAGCAAGGGATTCTACAGTAGAAAAGATAAAAGGGAAGAAGCCCCAAAACAATGAAGAGACAAGAGTTGAAAACCTGAAGAAACTCGGATTACTTGATATGGTGATGCTTGGGCATATTGAGGACCCTTACAATGTCCTTGAGGCTATAAAGCCAGACGTGATATGCTTAGGATATGACCAGATATCGTTCACAGAAAAACTGCAGGACGAGCTTCTAAAGAGAAATATAGATGCAAAGATCGTAAGGTTAAGCTCTTACAAGGACAATAAATACAAGAGTTCTAAATTGCAAGAATAAGAAGAAAGAAAGAGAAGAATCAGCAACATCTGCATTTCTTCTTTTTTGTTGCTTTTTTCTTCGTCGTCTTTTTCTTAGCAGGCTTTTTTGTAGCCTTCTTTTTAGCTGCTTTCTTTTTGGCCATCGCGTTCACCTCATCCAAGCAGGTGTTATTGAATCGTACAATAGTAAGTTATAGGTAAAAACACAATACGTTGCCCTTCTGGCCCATGCAAATATATGCCGCTGCCTTCAAACAACGAAGTGTGTTGTGATCGATTAAACTTAATTTTCTTTAGATCATTAACTAAAGCCGATGTTCAAGAAATTGTTTTAATACCTTAAATCTATAAGGTTTAGTATTGATAATAAT
>CAZGIN010000078.1:0-4958 GCA_964526585.1 uncultured Methanosarcinales archaeon | reverse complement strand
CCTACATTGCTGATAAACGATTTTCCTGCAATCGCATACGGCATAAACATGCTGAAAGACAAAGACATCAGGATAGTGCAGAAAGGAAAATCAAAGAAAGGGACAATAGCAGTGATAGGCGCAGGAACAGGACTGGGGAAAGCGATCATAACAGACGGAAAAGTGATAGCTTCAGAAGGAGGGCATGCAGATTTTCCTGCCAAAAATAAAGAAGAGCTGGAGATATTGAAGCTGACCAAATATCAGGATTATGATGACCTATTATCAGGAAGAGGGATAGAGCTTATACATAAGTTTCTCACAGGAAGAAGCAAGAGCGCAAAGGAAGCGATCATGCACAAAGGGACTGCAAGACTTTTTAAGAGATTCTATGCAAGGTGCGGCAAAAATTTTATGCTTGATACACTTGCAATAGGAGGAATATACATAGCAGGAGGGATAGCAGCAAGAAATCCAGAGTTATTTGATAAGGAATTCCTGAAAGAGTTCAACAGCTCAAGGTTTTCAGAAGTTTTAAAAGAAACCTGTGTTTATGTTATTCTCAACTATGATGTAAGCTTATATGGAGCTTGCTGGAAAGCGGCAAATCCATGACGGCAATAAAAAAGGTGGTAAGGATGAAGATATTTATAGATTCTGCAGACATAGACGAAATAAAGAAGGCGTTTGAGTGGGGCATATGCGATGGAGTAACAACAAACCCCAGCCTGATAAAGAAAGCAGCAGCAAAGCATAACATATCAGACATGAAAGAATACATCACAAAGATACTGCAGACAGCAAAAGGAACGCCAGTAAGCTTAGAAGTAACTGAGATAAGCTATGAAGGAATGCTAAGGCAGGCAAAAAAGCTGTTCTCGATGTTCAATCCTGTAGCAAACAATGTATATATCAAGATACCAGTAAACCCAGCGTTCAAGGATGAAGATAATACTCACTTTGACGGCATAAGAGTGATAAGAGAGCTTTCAAAAGAAAACATCCCAGTCAACTGTACTTTGATATTCACACCAGAGCAGGCTATGCTGGCAGCAAAAGCAGGAGCAAAATTCGTATCTCCATTTGCAGGAAGGATAGACGATTCTATAAGAGATAATGCAGAGATAGAATACAAAAAAGACGACTATTTCCCAGCAGAAGGATGGGAAGCAGAAGAAGGCGGAATGCTGGACGATAACGGCATAGTATCTGGAATCGACTTAGTAGGACAATGCACAGACATCATACAGCAGTATGGATATGAGACAGAAGTACTGGCAGCATCACTAAGGAACACAAGGCAAGTTAGGGAATCAGCGCTGATAGGAGCAGACATCGCTACACTTCCGTTTGGAGTCATAAAACAGATGCTAAAGCATTTCAAGACATATGAAGGGATGGACAAGTTCACAAAGGATATAGTTCCTGAGTATGCCGAGCTGGCGAAATAAGAAAATAACGATAACTATAAAAAGTCTGAAATTTGGGAAAAGAGGTAAGATGAAACAGATCATGTTCTCATACAAAGATACATGCCTTATTACAGAGAAAGAGCTTTCAAAGACAGCCAAAAGGCTGAAAGACGAGATAGACAATGTGCAGAAGGCATCACAACAGAAATATGAAGATGAAAGGGCGTCAATACATGCTCCGTTTGACAAATACGCACTAGAGGAAACATTAAGGATCATAAAAGAGAAAAAAGACCTCAAGCCTTCTTATCTTGTAGTTGTAGGCATAGGAGGCTCAAATCTAGGCACAAGAGCAGTTCAGGAAGCGATAAAAGGAAAACTATACAATATGCTTGATCCTGAGATAAAGATACTATATGCTGACACGACTGACGCTGCAAAACTGTCAAGCATAGCAAAGATAATAGAAAAGGAACTGAAACAGAAAAAAAGAGTCATAATCAACGGAGTAAGCAAATCAGGAAGCACAACAGAGACGATAGCAAATTTTGAGATCCTGCTCGAAGTATTGAAAAAGCATGACAAGAACTACGCTGAATGCATTGTCGTCACAACAGAAAGAGAAAGCAAGTTCTGGCAAGTTGCAACACAGAACGGATACAGCACATTAGAGAACCCAAAAAAAGTGGGAGGAAGATACTCTGTATTCACACCAGTAGGATTATTTCCTTTAGGTATGATAGGAGTAAAGATAAAAGACCTGCTTGACGGAGCAAGAACAATAATGGAGAAGTGCATGGCCCATAAATGGGAAGAAAACCCTGCAGCGACAAGCGCGATCATAAGATATCTGCATTACAAGAAGAACCGCAACATAAACGACATGTTCCTCTTCAAATCAGACTATGAAAGCATAGGAAAATGGTACAGGCAGCTCATGGGAGAAAGCATAGGAAAAGAACTAAACCTTAAAGGGAAGAAAGTCAACACAGGTATAACCCCCACAGTAAGCATAGGAAGCACAGATCTCCATTCAGTAGGGCAGCTATACCTGGGAGGGCCCAAAGATAAATACACCTTGTTTGTAAATGCAAGAGAAACCGAAAAGGTAAAGCTGCCTAAGATAAAAGAATATGAAGAGCTGGTGAAGCATATACAGGGGATAGATATACACAAGATACTTGAAGCGATCCTTGAAGGGACCAAAAAAGCATACAAGAAAGGAGAAAGGCCATATTCTGAGATAGTTATACCTGAGAACAACGAGTTTTATGTAGGACAGCTGCTGCAGTTCTTCATGATAGAGATGATGTACCTAGGAGCGCTGATGGAAGTCAACCCGTTCGACCAGCCAAATGTTGAATCCTATAAGGCAGAGACAAGGGAAATACTGCAGCACATGAGATAAAGATCAGGAGATGCTCACTTCAGAACTTCTCCAGTCTTAAGATACCACATATAAAGATCAAGCTCAGCAAGATTCATATTAGCTTTTGAAGCGATCCTCTCAAACTTCTTCTCAAGATCAAGGTATATTTTCGGAGTGATGGAAGAAGGCTTTTCTTTTATTATCTTATGGTCAACCATCAGGTTGACAATATGCCTGTCCATTATGGAGACATCTTTAAAGCCGACATTTCTCAAGAAATGTGAAGCTTCCTTGTATCCCAAGCCTTTTATGTTCTTCACAAGCCATTCTCTTGCAGATTTTCCGTCGCTATAAGATTGTATTATATGCTTGATGTCCTTATACTTTCTTGCACCACAGATAAAAGAAGCCTTGTTATTATGGAAGCGATGCTTATTATTGCGGATGCAAGAAGAGATCTGAGATCGAGTATTGTTCAAGAAACCATCAGGACCTAATTCAGCCTGGATGTTAAGGGCAGTATGCGCTTTTGAGTTTGCTGTAAGAATGCAGAAGCAAAGCTCAGAAAACCATTCTTTATTGTCTTTTTCAGAGAAAGACCTGAATTCCTCTAACCTTCCCCTTATGGTTTTCTTGACAGAAGTATCAAGCCCCTCAATATCCTGGATTAGACTTTTCATGATATCTCAATAATTGATCTTTACGACCCCTGATTTTATGCGGCACTGGCATGCAAGCCTTGAATCTTTGGACATGCCAAAATTCTTCTCATTATCAGTAAGATCAGACAAGTTATCAGCACCCTCAAGGATCTTGATATTACAGACACCGCACGTTCCCTCTTTGCAGCTGAAAGGAACCCCAAGCTTCTCACAAGCCTCGATTATAGAATCGCCATCTTTCACTTCAACCTCATTATCGCCCATAACAATCTTTGCCATCTCTTATACCTCCATCAATTTGATTTCTTCAGATACTGCTCAAGCTCCTTCATGAACTGTTTTGCGTCTTTAAACTCCCTATAGACAGAAGCAAAACGGACATATGCAACAGCATCAAGTGACTTAAGCTTGTCCATCACGATCTCACCAAGCTTCTTGCTTGGAATCTCAGTTGAGTCCATAGACTTTACCTCAGCCTCAATATCGGATATGAGATGCTCAATCTCAGAAATAGGGACAGGACGCTTCTCACATGCCCTAATAATGCCCCTCATAAGCTTATCCCGATCAAACTGCTCCCTGTTGCCGTCTTTCTTGACAATAGTGATAGGTATGGCTTCCAAACGCTCATAAGTCGTGAAACGCTTCTGGCAGCTAAGGCATTCTCTCCTTCTTCTTATGACAGAGAGATCTTCAGAATCTCGCTTGTCAACAACCTTTGTATCAGCATTATTGCAGTAAGGACACTTCATAACAAACCCCAAAACCCAACATCAAAGATAACTATATAAATTTATTCATATCAACACCAAAAATGGCAAACTATTGGGAACTGGTCAATACAGTCATAAGGGAATCAGATGTGATACTGATAATCGCAGATGCGAGGTTCCCGGATGAAAGCATAAACCGAGAAGCATTAGACAAGATAGAAAGAGCAGGCAAGAAATATGTCATAGTGTTCAACAAGTGCGACCTGATAACAGCAGCAAAACAAGCTGAGATCGAACATAAGTATGACCACAGCATATTCGTATCTGCAACAAAACATCTTGGTACAATGAACCTTCTAAGAAAGATCAACTCATTAGTAAGAGGAAAGGGCACGGTAGGCGTGCTAGGATATCCAAATATGGGAAAAAGCTCAGTGATCAACGCAATCAAAGGAAAGAAAAGCGCTCCAGTAAGCCCAGTATCAGGATTCACAAGAGGGCTGCAGAAGATAAGAGTAACAAAAAATGTAGTGTTGATAGACACTCCAGGAGTCATCCCTTACAAAGAGAAAGATGAAGCTACACAAGTCCTGATAGCAGCAAAAGATGTCTCAAAGATAAAAGATCCTGAACTTGCAGCGATGCTCCTTATTGAACATGAAGAAGGAAGGATAGAGAAACATTATGGCGTTGATATTTCAGATGATGCTGAAGAGACACTAGAAGAGATAGCTCTCAAAAATAACATCCTGAAGAAAGGAGGCAAGCCAGACCTCACAAGGATGGCAAAACTAGTGATACAGGATTGGCAGAAGGGAAAGAT
>CAZGIN010000077.1:1508-4988 GCA_964526585.1 uncultured Methanosarcinales archaeon | reverse complement strand
GGAGGACAAGTCCTCTTTTATCTTCTCGATAACCTCAACTGCAACATTGTTCTCAAGCATAGCAACCTCAAGCTCCCAGAACAGCTCATCAAACTTATCTTTGGATATTTTCTTCTTTGTAATGGCTTCAGATACCTTTGCAAAGAAACCTTTCTTCTTAGGCTCTTCAGCGGTTTTCTCCTTCTCTGTAGGCTTTTCCGCCTCTACTTCTTGAGATATATCTTCTTTTATCTCTTCTGCAGGAAATCTGACAGCAACAGTCTTTTCTACTTCTTCCTTCTCTTCTTCAACATGTTTTTGTTCCTCTTCAACAGCATCTTCATAGCCTTCAATGAAAGCCTCTTCTTTCTCATCTATCTCTGCATCTTCAGCCTGTTCTTCAGGAGATTCTTCAATAGAATCAACCTCTTCAGAGACCTCTTCTTTCTCAGATTCTTCAGCTTCTCTCTTCTTGATCTCTTCAAGCTCTTTCTGAAGCTGGGCTTCCTGTTCAGCCATAAGCTCTTCATCAGATTTAGGCTTCTCCTCAGAAATCTCTTCTGGAATCTCAGCAGCTTTCTCTTCTTTAGGAGATTCTTCAGATCCTTTCTCTTTTTTCTTCTTTTCAGTTTTCTCTTTCTTGACGGGCTTGACTGCTGGCTTTTCTTTATGTTCTTCTTTCGGAGCCTCTACTTCAATATCTTCGGCTTTTTCCTCTACTTTCTTAGAAAAAAGGCTTACAGCGCTCTTCAGCTTGTCCTTTAGAAACTTAAACATTTTCCTTCATAGCCTTATTGATCTCTTTTGCCAGCATGTTCGACTGGACATCAGCTCTCTTCAGCTGCGAATCAAGCTGCTGGTGTATCCCCTGCATATCTTCAAGCTGTTTTGAAAGCATGTTCTGCACTTCTTCATTAGAACGCTCAACACATGAGCTTGCACCAACGTTGACGATCAGATTATCAGCATCCTCCAGCGAAGCTCTTGCGAATATGCCGTTAGCGAGCGGGATGATAAGCTTGCTGCCTTTCTTCTCCTCTTTCAATGATCTCAAGTTCGTAATAACCTTATTGAGCTCACTAACTTGGTTAGATAAAGCCTCTAAGTTCTGGGAAATCTGCTCTTTCTGCTTCTCAAGCATCTGGTAATGCATATACTTTTCCTGAAGCTCTTTCTCATTATCTTCTTTTTTTGCCATATCTCTCTAAAACTGAGGGTTGATTTAAATATTTTAGTATTTCATCCTTCGGAAGAGTCCTTAGAAGCAAGCTTGATCTCGATATCCCCAAAAGGAACTTCCTGCTGGAGATCTACTTTTCTTTGGTTAGAGAGATGCAGCAGGGGAATAAATGTCTGGATCTTTGTAGTCTTCTCATTTGAGACAAGAAGGTTGTTGAAAGTAAGCTTCTGGCGCTTGTTCTTGAAGAAAAAATTAAGTATCTTGGAATAGATCTGCTTGATGATTATGCTGATGTCAGCAGACTCTTTTGGAAGTATGATCTTTGATTCTGGCAGATCTGACATAACTCTTCTTCGCTTAACTTCCAAAGCTTTCTCCAGAGCAGAGACAAGATCATATATAGAGACTTTTCTCTTCCTCAACTGAGGAGTACGAGGGATAAGCCTGAACTTCTCTTCATCAGTAAGCTGGCGGTTCTTGATATAGCGCTCATTTTCAAGGTCATCATAGAAAGCCTGCTCGTCGATATTTTCGGTTGATGCAAAAAGTGAATCAAGAGCGGCAAGATCCTCCCCGACCAGCCTGTTTGACTTGATCTTAAGCATTATCGCAGATGCAAGGAGCACTTTTCCTGAGACGCGGAAATCCATCTCCTTCAGTTTCTTTAAGGTATCAATATAACGGTTTGTTATTATCCCTACATCAATATCCCATGGATCCATCCCTTCAGCCTTTACAATATCTGTGATAAGGGAATACCAAGTTATGTCATCGCTTTGCGTCAAAACCTGGAAAAGCTTGTCGTGATGGTCCATAAAAACAAAATGAAGAAAGCTGTTTATAAAATCTTCGTATTGGACATATAATAAAAAAGAAAGATGGGCCTGCGGAGACATTCATAAAAGCTCCGCTTTTCTGAGGATCAAAGCGTAGCTTTAATTTTGAACTCCGGACCACCGGCTCACTTAGGAGCCATGTCTGGAACACTGCCATATAAGACCGGCGCTCCACCAGGCTAAGCTACAGGCCCGATAAAAGAAGAGGGGATAAAATCTCTTTTTAAAAGCTTCGCTTTCTACTCAATAAGCGTACGCTTATCGGTATCCTAAAAACCGCCGAAAGCGTCTTACCTAACCTAAAGGATAGGGTGATCAGACGCTTTTCTTGATAGGTGGTTTTTTATGATATCGTCATGAATGCAGTTTTTTAGGATTAATATAATATTAATAAAGTTTATAAATAGGCTAAGAATAAATAATGTTTACGAATGGCATTATCAATACCTGTGGCTAGCCCACGAGACAAAACAATAATGTATCTTTCTGCATTGTTAGATTATGAGCTCGTTGAGAATCTCAATATGGGCTATGCTGCATTGATGGCAAACTGCCCTTCTGTGAACGGAAATTCACAAGACTTTTTTTTGAACACAGTGCAAGCTCTAGGATTATATAAAGTTCTTCAGCATTACTCGCCTGATGCAAAAGCATTTCCTGACAGGGAAGATGTAAGGCAGACCGCCAAAAAAATAAGGGAAGGAATGAAGATGATGGCCCCTTATGTAAAAGGCGAGATCGGAGACAAGATTACAGGGCATTATAAGGAAGCTCTTAGGATAGTCGGAATAATAGAGTCTGCAACTGCCCCCTCAAGAAAGATAAGGCTTACTGATGTTGTCAAGAGAGTAGCCAAGGACCTTGAGATCGGTACAGAGATAAAAGGAAGCATACCAAGATATAATTGCAACCCTTCCATCTTAGAAGGGGTATTATACTCAATAGGATATAAGGCAAATCATCTTTCAGGGGATACTAGGCCTATATTGGGAGCGGGTGTATCAAAAGAGAAAACAAGATTCTTAGGGGAGGGTCTTCTTTTTGAAGGTGAATATGCGCGCATAACTCTTGAGGGCGAGGGAGTGAGGAGGGCATACAAAAGTGTGCTTTTTTCCAGCAGGATGGGGTTTGCAGTGCAGCTCATAGAGAAGATCGGTGGATTCTTTGCATTGGATGAAACTGATGCTCCTAAAGTAGAGATACTTCTTAGAGTCGACAATAATAAGAAATAAGACTGAAAATAATAGAATGCGCCCAACCTTTTTGCCGGAGCAAAAACGTTGACGAAAAGCAACCAAGTACTACTCTCGCTTTCGCTCGGTAGTACGAATTAGAAAAACAAAAGAATGCGCCGACGGGGAGTCCCACCAAACCCTGCGAGGGTTTGGCCGTGCAAGGGTTTCCTCGCTTTGTTCGTCAAGCCCTTTACTAAAAACAAAAGAATGCGCCGACGGGGAATTGAACCCCGGCCACAGCCTTGGCAAG
>CAZGIN010000077.1:0-1408 GCA_964526585.1 uncultured Methanosarcinales archaeon | reverse complement strand
AAAAACAAAAGAATGCGCCGACGGGGAATTGAACCCCGGCCACAGCCTTGGCAAGGCCATATTGTACCACTCAACCATCGGCGCACTTAAAGTGATTCGAGCGGATTCTATTAAAACTAAATAATATATGAATATGGTGGGCCCACCCGGACTCGAACCGGGGATCAACTCGGTGTAAACGAGTTGTCATAGCCACTAGACCATGGGCCCTACAGGGAAACAAAGAAATTGAACAAAGCGTCTACTTCTTCAGCCTTTTCCTTTTCTCTTTTCTGATCCTTCTACGCTGCCATTTCCAGCGCATCTGGCCTTTTTTCTTCCATCGTCTTGAGCTTCGTTTCAATTTCTTCTTCACAGCGAATGCTGCTACTTAACCTCGTGTTTAGTTTTTCTGAATTTTTTAAATTTTACTTTAAATGCCCCTGCCGGGGTTTTCACCAACCTTTTTGCCGGAGCAAAAACGTTGACGAAAAGCAAGGGTTTCGGAACTTCGTTCCTCAAGCCCTTTTATGCTTAATGCCCCTGCCGGGATTTGAACCCAGGTCCCAGGCTCGAAAAGCCTGAATGATTGGCCGGACTACACCACAGGGGCTTTGTTCTATGAGCTTGAGTGAGCGACGCGAGCGAAACTCATGTTGCGTGTCAACTGAGCGTAACCAGTTGCCGTGGCTACACCATATAGGTTGGTCTTAAGTGCATGAGAACAACAGCCCCTTTAAAAAGCTTATTGTTGTAAATTGAGGTATATCTCCCCGAAGCGCTCCGAAATGTTTATATATAAGATATCTTTAAAAAGTTTTTAAGTTCGGAATCGAACTATACTATTATACTAAATTCGCGGTTTCATAAAAAACGGTGGTGATTGGATGTACAAAAAACTGGTGATATTATTCTTAGCGATATTTTTGTTTTCTGCAGCAGTATATGCTTATGATATAACTTCGACTACAAACCGGCTGAACTATGACGGTTCGCAGACCCATATCATAAACATCACTAACAGTCTTGGATATGCAGTCAATATCAGCGTGTTGTTCGCAACGCCTTTCACCAACGGATGGGTCTGGGTAAGCGGAATAAACTGTGATAACTCCAGCACCCTGATAAACTGTACGATTCCGGCCTCAGGGACGGCAAGCTATGTCGTAACTTCACCAGCTGACAGCGCAGAATATGAGACAACACTTTTTGAAACAATCGGGAATCCAGGAAACACTACAAATAACATGACCTTCATAAGGATCAAGAATG
The DNA here is from genome assembly GCA_964526585.1 of uncultured Methanosarcinales archaeon. Taxonomy (GTDB): domain Archaea; phylum Nanobdellota; class Nanobdellia; order Woesearchaeales; family CAZGIN01; genus CAZGIN01. Next base: position 157 of record CAZGIN010000077.1, on the reverse strand, counting down.
AAGAGATCTTCCATACACTTGTAGAGTTTGGCCGAGGAAGAGGCAACTATTTCTTTGACAGCGGATATGAAAATGCATCAGGTTCAGGACATACCAGTGCAGGATGCTCATACCTTCCGAACGGAACATTATTCGAGCTTAATTATCTTCACAAAGT
>CAZGIN010000076.1:0-5256 GCA_964526585.1 uncultured Methanosarcinales archaeon | reverse complement strand
AACGTCTTTGACCAGCTCGTTTATCAGCTTTTCATCTACAAAAACTGATTTTGCAATCTTCTCTATCGTGCTTTTCAGGCTTTCTCCGAGCTTGTCTAATACCATTATGAGCATTATCAGAAGTTCATTTATAAAGTTTTAGGATATCCTTACCCTGTTTTCAATGCAGAAATAGTCCTCATAGACCTGCTCTCCAATTCGTGTAATATCCTCTTCGCTTAGCGCTTCTCCTTCCTGCTCTCTTTGGTATATCCTGCAGGACTTTATTGCCAGTCTTGCAAAGATGTCTACCACCTCAGCTCTTACCGCGAATATTGCTGTCTCAATGTCAATATCCATTTCGCCAATCATTAAGTCCAGCGCCCTTATGTACGCCTCGTCATATCCTGTTTGTCCTGTTGCATGTTCTATGAAGTCTGTCAACGTATCATAAACCTCTTTATTTTCCCCTATCATCTGCCGGGTTCTAAGAAGTACAAATTCTGTTGGTAGATTCCCCCCTGCTCTGTTCATCAAGTAGAAAAGTTGGAGTTTTATTTATAAATATTATGCTGTAAGGTGCCGGGTCATCTCTTCTACATAGAGCTTGCGCTTTTCAGCCAGGCTTAGCTGTTTTCTTATTATCTTTTCGAGTTTTTTTACTTTTGTTTCAATTCTGGCAAAGTATTTGCCTGATTCTTTCAGTATCATTAGCAGGTAAGATACCTGCGGTTTGACTGCATTCTTCATAAAGCTCAGTCCTGGCTCAAGTATTTTGATCTTTAGTCTTTCCGCAATCCTTATTTGTTCATCATTATATCTTTCACATTGTTTTAATGCCTCAGGAAGATCTTTATCTGTTTCTTGTTCAATCGCATTGTATTCTCCTATTGCTGCATCGATCTCAGCGCCGATCGATTTTAGCTTTATTAAGCGCTCCCTTAATGCAGATTGTTCGGTTTCAGATCTTAGGTAAGCATCAAGCGTGCTCTTAGCAAACTTAAGCCTGGTGTCCAATTTGTTCAGACTGTCCTCTCTCAGTGCATGCTCCACTCTCAGGAATCTTGCAAATATTCCCCATTTTTGCTGGCCTAGTCCCATGATCTGCCTTACGGTCCGAGTAAATCCTTCCACAACCTGCTCTGCCATAGGGCCGTGCTCTGTGATTTGCTGTCCTAAGATTGCCATGAGATTATAATAGGGCTTTTTCTCATATGTATACAGTTTATACTCTCTGGCGCCTGTTTTCTCTAATTTTCTCATTACACTGTTCAGCTCTTTGACGCTCAATCCCTTTAGGATAGGCTCTTCCTTTGCCATAGCTTATTCCAAATATCTCTAGTATTTAAATCTTAAGGCAGCAACATTTAAATAGTAATAATCCAAAATCTAAAAAATGCCAAAAAAGTGCAGGTGGTGGGAGTGGCTTTCTGTAGGTGTCTGTAAAGAGATGTCTAAATATCCTAAGCAAAGCCTTCTGCTTGTATTGTTTGATGTGCTGTTTATCGTTTCCTTGTTTGCAGTGTCAAGCCTGACGAATCTTCTGCTGCCTGAAGCTGCATCATTTCACGCTTTCTTCGGCAGCTATCCTGTCTCCTTGGCAGTAGCATTTCTTATCATGATATTATATGCCTTGGTGCTTTTCCTTGTTTATTCAGGCTTCAAGTTCCTTGTTCTGTCTGTAATGCGTGAGATGGATCATTCTGCCAGCATGATAAAGCATGGTTTTTGGAAGTTCTTTGTGATAAATCTGATCATAGGCCTGATTTTTGGGGTTATATCTGTCATTATCGGCATGATTTCTGCTTTGCTTAATCCTGCGGTATTGAACAGCTTTAACTTTGTTGTCGGTCTTATAATCCTGTTAGCATTGTATTGCTGTGTCATGATCACACATGCAGTGTTTTCGTCCAAGGCAGGCATATTCAAGACCATTATAAAGTCAACAAGGATCATGTTTGTCAGGATCCATTATATCAGGGTTTTTTTGCTTCCTCTGCTGATGCTTATCGTCTTTTATGTGCTTTATTACCTGTTTGGTACGCTCATTATCAGATTAAACCCCTCTGCTGTTAACAGCATCTTCATCCCGATAGCTACTCTTTTCTTTGTGCTTCTGATATATTCTTCGCATTACTTCATGAGGCTTGCTTTTTTTAATCTGCTGAGAAAGTGAAAGATAATTAGTTTTGTGCTTCAGTTAGGCTTTTCCATCTCTTCTTTGGTTTCTTCTATGATTTTTCTCGCTATATTGAGCGCGTGCGTGTATTGGGGGTGTGTCATTTTTAGTTTTGTTCCGTATTGGTATTCTTCTCTGAGTCCGATTATTGTTTCTTCTTGGGTTTTTTGCATTAGCCTTAGTTCGCCGATGATTGAAGTGTCCAGGTTGAGTTTTTTTGATTCTGCTAGGTGTATGATGAAGGCAAATGTGCATTCTTGGTTTCTGCTTTCGACTCCGTGTTTTGCCAGTATCGCGAGCAGTGCGTGGTATGTGGCATAGAATGATGTGCTGGCGCTGATGTCTGAGAATCCAGTTTCATACAGTTTGATCGTGGCTTTGAGGTAGTGCTGTGCTTTTTCCAGGTGTTGCCTGGATTTTTCTTTGTCTGGTTTTGTTGTGATAAGGCCTCTATGCTTGTTTCCTTGGCTTATCTCTCGTTGTGCTTTGTTTAGGCACCATTTCACTTTCTTTTCTGCGTGGCTCATTTTATCGCTTCATGCACTATTTGCATTATTTTTTCGTGTCCTCTTAGGGTGATTCCTTTTAGTGCGTTGAGTATTACTGGGTCTTTTTTTTCTAGGTTGTCTTTTAGGTCTTCTTTTGTTTGGTATACTGGGTGTATGGGCTTTATGTTGATCTTGTTCAGTTCGTTGATTTCTTTGCTCAATTTTTTGATTTTTTCTTTTTCTGCGATGAGCATCACATCGATGTCTTTGGCTTCTTTCTTTTTTGTTATTATGCTGCCGAATAGGATTATTATGTCCGCATTTTCGATCTTTTGAAGTTCGGTTATCCAGCGTTTGATGTACGGGTCTGCTTTTTCTGCTTCTTCGATCATGGCTATTTTTGCAGTGGTTGTCGCTTTTTCTGTATAGTTTAATCTAGGGATTATGGATTTTCCTATTTTTTCTGTTGTTAATATCCCTTCTTTTGCCAGCTGTTCCACTGTTCGGCTTATAGTCTGGACAGGGATGCCTAGGCTTCTTTCCATGCCTCTTATGTGCAGCCTGGCAAAAGGGCTTTTTGCTAGGTGCAGGATCAGCTGGTTTTTGGCGTTGCTCATTTTAGTTTTGTCCCATTTATTGAGACATTTGTCCCATATAATGAGACACTTATTTAAATAGTTTTCGCTAATTTTCCTTGCCATTATCATTTATCTCAAAGTAAACATATGTTTACTTTGGGATGGAAATGGATTATCTGAATCTTTCTGTGTGGTTTTTTATATATTTTATAATCTTACATGGTAGGCGGAGGTTTTCCGGTTTTTTACAGGGAGGATTTATAAATATAAGTGTCTTATTATTTGGTTGAGGGATGGGTTTTTGAAGATAAGGCTTAGTTTGATTGTTATTGTGGTTTCTCTCCTAGCTGCAGGAGTTTATTTTTGCGGATTTTTGCAGGATTTAGGAAGCGTTTCTGATAGGCTCGATCTTGTTGTTGAGCCTGATATTGTTGCTGTTGATGCCCCTGTTGCTTCTGTTCCTTTATCACTTGAAGAGATTGAAGATATAGGAATGGATGCTGATTCTGTTTTGGTTGATAAGGTTCATCCTGCTGTGAAGGAATTATCCCAATCAGAGGATGTTGTCAGGGTTTTGGTTGAGATCAAGAGTGAGGCTGATCTTGACAGGGTTAAGGATGTTATTGGTTCTAATGGGGGTTCTGGTGAGAGTTTTAGTGTTGGCAGTGTTGTTGTTGCTGAGATTCCGAGTTCTAGTCTAGATGATCTGGCTGGTGATGATGGTGTTGAAGGAGTCTGGCCTGATCGTGAGTATAGTATGTTGTTGGACAGTGCTGTTTCCCATATAAATGTTCAGTCAGCCTGGGCTTTGAATTATACTGGAAAAGATGTTAAGGTTGCTGTATTGGATACTGGCATTGACGATTCTAATGATATGCTTTTTGGGAAGGTTGTTGGTTCTGGTGTTTTTACTGGAGAAGATCATTCTGTTGATAGGCAGGGCCATGGCACTCATGTTGCGGGTATTATTGCCGGATCTGGTAATTTGAGTGGTGTTGCTCCTGGTGTTTTGTTGTTGAACGCTAAGGTTTTGAGTGATTCTGGAAGCGGAAGCAGTTCTACTTTGATCGCTGGCATAAATTGGGCTGTCGCTCATGGTGCTGATGTCATCAGCTTGAGTATTGGAGGGATGTATAGTGATCCTGACAGTCCTGTCAACCGTGCTTTGTCTGATGCGATCTCTCAAGGAGTGATTGTTGTGGTTTCATCTGGTAATTGCGGCAGTTGTGGCGGCTGCAACGGGTTTTTTGGGGTTACTACTCCTGGTGATTTGAGGGAAGCAATCACTGTGGGTAGTGTTGATGATAATGATGTTCATGCTTGTTTTAGTAGCGGTGAGGATTTTGGGGGTTATATCAAGCCTGATGTTGTTGCTCCTGGTGTTGGCATAAGGAGTTCTGGGTTAGGGAATAGTATTGTTTCAATGTCTGGGACTAGCATGAGCGCTCCTTTTGTTTCAGGAGTAGCTGCCTTGCTTCTTGAGAGGAATTCTTCTTTGTCTCCTTCTGAGATCAAGTCTTTGATCGAAGATTCTGCTCTTGATCTGGGTGTTGTTGGTAAGGATGTTGATTATGGCTCTGGTTTGGTTGATGTTGGCGGGTTGTTCGGATCAAATTCAAGTATCAATATCCAGATTAATGATTCTTTCGTGCAGAATGATAGTGCGGATGGTTTTTGGGTTGTTGTAGATGATCTGGAATTAGATAACTCTCTTGTATGCCCTGATGATTTTAATGGTTTTGATTCTGGGCTTGGATTAAGTAAAGAAGAGTTTAGTTTCTTGTTTGAAGGGTGCGAGGTCAGTAGGGGTGTTGATGAAGACGTTAGGGAGGCAAGTTCTGGTGAGCTGAATGGTTCTTCAGCTTATGAGAAAGATTTTAGGGTTTCTGTCTTTATTCCTTCTGATGCAAGACGATATGATGTAAATAACAATGCGAGCGAATCATTTGATCGGTCTGCTCTGTTGTCTAGGATAAACATATCTTCTTATACTCCCCCCATTTCTAATTTTTCTGAGGAAGCATTGTCTGTT
>CAZGIN010000075.1:0-5326 GCA_964526585.1 uncultured Methanosarcinales archaeon | reverse complement strand
GAAAAGGATAATGCATGCACAGCAGAAGAAGATTAAACTGATATTATATGATGCAATATAACAAGGTATTAAGCCATCTGAGATGGAAAACAAGGTCTTAAGCCAGGGATGGAGCAAACACAACTATAGCGAAGCAATACATTACATAGTGCACAGGCTTACTGAGTACATAGCAGCAGAGAAACAAGAAGGATACTCATTACATAAGATAAGAAAGATCCTCACAAAGAAGCACGAGATGGATGAAGAGCTATATAATAAAGCAGTGGATGAGTATATCGAGAGTTATGGCAAACGAAGAAAATAGGCCTTATATCCTATAGTCAAATTATTGGAATTTGCCCCTAAAAACCTTCATCATTATCAGGATGATGTTTGAGAAGACAAATGTCAATACTATAACTGCAGCTAGGCCTTTTGAGATATCGCTAAGTGTTATATCATCTGATACTACCACTGCACCAGTAACCAAAGGCACATCAAGCCTTTTCTCATCGATAAAAGTCCCAAACGAATAACTATTGCCTCTGACTATACTATCAACCTCCTGATCAAGATAGACAAAAGGAAGCATATTCTCGCAAACGCCGAACAGCTCCTTATCAGGAAGACCGCACTCAATATCTTTACACATCTGCTTCTTGATACCTGAAGGAAGGCATTCAGTCCAGATGCCGCACTCCCAGACAGGAACGCATTCCTCTTTCTTAGGAGGAGTGCCTCCAGAAGGACCTCCTGCTGAAGGAGATTCAGGCTGCTTAGGGCATACACCGCAGTCAGAAGAACAGCTGGAGCAAGATTCGGTATATCTGCAAATATTGTCTCCACAGACATTGTTGCTCTCCTTTACTGCAGAATGAGACAGGCCGCTGACCTTGAACTTATCATCCTCGACAGCACAAGCATAACTTCCATAAATTCCCGGACAAGCAACCCAGACCTCATCACCAAAAGTGCAGTTAGAGCTGAATTCGGATATGTTTGCAACTTCTTTATCAAGTATGCATACCCCTGAGCTGTTCTCAACAATATCCACAAAAACAGACTTAGTTGAGCGCTGTCCTGAAAGATTAAGGCCCCGGACTATGACAAATCCACTACTGCTGTTTGCAGGATATTCTCTTCCCAAGAATATGCTGCTAAGATTAAGACTGCTTCTATGAAGATCATACCCAAACTCGATAAAGCTTGAATTGCCGGACATAATCTCAACTACAGTTTCATTTGATCCATTCAAGTCAGTGAACAGCATACTAAGTCCAAGGATATTTGTATCAATATCATTTATGCTTCCATAGATGTTATAAACATCGATGACAGAGAAATTAACTGCCATTACTAATGATTCAGCCCCATCAGAGACAGTGATGTTGACAGAATAATTGCCTGAACTGTCATACTGCAGGTTCCAAACTCCTGAACTGTCAAAGTATCTTGAGTAATTGATCAAAATACTATCCTGGTCTGCATCATAGATCACAGGATTAAGGCTCGCAGCCTGGCCCTCATAGAATGAAACGTTCATAAAACCTAAAATCCTAGGAGGAGAATTGACAACAGATATGCTTGAAGCAACAATATCTCCAGACCTAATCCCATTAAAAGGAGTGATCCTTGCGCTGATCACATCCCCTTTAGAGAACAATGATGATTCGACAACAGAACCGTTAAGCACGAAGTTGCCATTTATCCCTACCTCAATGATGCTATGATCTTCAGTAATGTTGACAGTAGAATAACCTATTGTAAGATTCTCATCGCTATGAAGAAGATAAGGAGTGAAATCAATCCCAGAAACAACAGGAGTGAAGTTCCTGACTGAGATAGGCCAGATCAAAGCACTAGTATGGCCTGCCATATCTTTTACTATAAATGTAATGTTATAATCCCCTTCATCAGGTATAAATGATACAGCTGATTGCTTATCTGGGATGTCCCATTCGATCCTGCTTTCATAATATCTTTGGTCGTCAAAATCAAATCCCAAGAACTTATAGAATGATGTCCTTATTCCCAGCACAGCATCATCGATTATGTCCTGAGGAAGCTTAGCCCTCAAAATAACAAGCCCATCAGAATAGTTCTTGTTACAGACAAGCTGCATCCATCCATCTGAGCTGTTATACGCAGGACAGCTTGCCCTGCCATCCTCAAACCAGCCAAGCTGATATTTTCCTACAAAATCAGCACCAAAGATATTATCTGGGATGTAATAATACTCCTTGAGATAATCAACACATCCTATAGTATCATCCTGTGCGCATGAGATGACTGATGCATAAGTATTCCAATCCTCATCAGCACCATAAGCTCCGTTAATGAACCCTTTATCCTGCACAAAATAATCTTCAGAATCATCAAGCATCTTGCTTGAGGTCATCAGAGGGTAATATTCTTCACCCAGATAGGCAGAAGCCCAGACAATATCCTCATCAACAGAATAATTTAATAGGATAGGCATCGAAAGATCATATAAGCTCCTTGAAGGAGAGATTATAGTTACATTTGGAGGAGCAGTATCAACCCTGAACAAAGCATATGCAGAACTGTTCCTGCCGTTCATGTCTTCAGCATAAACTGTCAGGTTGTGCACTCCATCTACAAAAGACAATAAGATCTGTGAGCTGTTGACAGAAACCAAAGGAGCAGAATCAATCCCATAAAATACTCCAGACAAGTTGCGGTCAGAGCTCCAATTAAGCAATATATCATCATAAGAGTATAATCTGCTCACAGGGGAATAGATGCTTATTTCAGGCCCGGAATCCTCGGAAGCAAGATTGACTAAAAGAGAATCATTATCCTGATCATCAAACCTAAACCTTATAGCACTGTACTCAATATCTTCAACTTCAGGAGATTCGACAAGCAAAGAAATATTAATGCTTCTTCCAGGATTGAGGCAGCAATAGCTCGATACTAAGCGGATAATATCATCTTGTTCTGAATAATGCCAACAAGGAGGGGCAGACACATCATGTACAGTAAGATCTGATGATATAGACATGCTGCATACGTTTGCAGTTGTCTGCTGGCTGCTATATACCTCAAATAACACAGTATTGTTCCTGCGCTCCCTAATCCTCAAAGGAGAGGCATTTACAGAAAGATCAAGGATATGATAACCAAAGGATACATCGCCGCTTAATATGTGTCCGTATGAATCATTAGCAAAAAGCCGGATAGTGTTCTCCCCTATAGAAAGGTTAAGCAATCCGCTTACCGCAGGCCTGAAGGTCTCATTATTGAATATATACCATGAATCACTTAGATCAACATAATAATGATCCCAATCAAACAGCACTGAAGGAACATAATAATCCCTATTCTTAGGCTCTAGGATCTCAATGCCTGCAGGCCTTTCCCTGACAGAAGCAGAATAGCCGATGCTGACATTATTGATTATCACTATTCCAGGAGCAGAAGAACTAAAACCAACAGGGATCAAACAGTCTCCATTATAGTCAGGAGTACAAAATCCCAATGCTGTGTTAAGGCTGTCTTTATAGTCTCCGTCACTTAGGCTTATCATACTTGAGTTAAGCATGCTGAATCCATCATACAAAAGCCCTGGAGCGTACCATTCTGAAGAATTATCAGCTGATATGTCAACAGAAACATCGCTTGCGCTGCCATCACTTAAGACATGGAATGAAGCATCAGTGATATTAGCTCTTTTAGGGATCCTCAAATAAGCTGTTATCATCCCAGAAGATGAAAAGTTGAGCAATACAGACTTGCTCCCGTAAAAAAACGAATCCAAGACCATGTACTGCTCTGCGCTTAACAAATCTATGCTGATATTTGCGTAATCAATAAACATCCCATCACTCGCACTTATTATCACTGAATAATTCCCTGCATCGCCTTCTTCTGTATGCCATACAAAAGCTCCATTCATGAAACTAAATCTTGGATCGCTGATATTGAACAATATGCTGTCGTCATCCAAATCATGAGCAACAGGCTTAATGATCACGGTGAAGGTCTCATAAGAAGTGATATTCTCCAAAGGATCAAGCACAGGGGGATACTCAATATCAACAACAGAGACGTTCAACTGAGAATATGATGATCCTTTAGAATCGCTGACAGCAACCCTGCATGATAAATTGCTGCCATAACCTAAGCCGGTATGATAATACAGCATAAGAGGATCATCCATAAAAAAGCTGAGACCTGTGACAGTAATGTTTCCTTGAGAGGAGATGCTAAAAGGAATGCTGCACAACCCTTCGCAATTACTAAGGATTTCGCTTGAATTAAGATCCACTGAAACATCTCCATCAATATTTAGCTGCAAGCTAGCTCCTCCAACGGAAATATCTACTAAAGAAATATTATCTGAAGAGAGCCTTAATACTGCTTCATCATATGCAATATCTGGGATACTGAGAGAAGCGTTGAATGAGCCATTATTCAATATTATACTCTCATTCCCTGCAAAGAAATCAACAGATCCCATAAAACAATCAAGGCTTTCAGGATAAGCAGTGAAAAACAGCACATCCCCATCAGGATCAGAAGCTGCACTGCTAAGGTTAAGCGCATGTATCACCTCACCAGGCTCAATGAATGCATGATCTAATAAAACATCAGGAAGCCTGTTCACATCCCTTATCTCAACTGATATCCTCTGAATTGTTGAAGCAAATCCGTCATCTGCAGTTATAGTTGGCCTGTAATAGCCTGAATCATTGAAAGATGTCCTCCAAAGCAGAGCATTATCGAATGTTATGAATCCTTGATCAGCAAGATATGTGACTGAATCGTTATCAAGATCAAACTCATCAAGAGGGATCCTAATAAAAGCGCCCTCTTCAGCGATGATATTCTTCAGATCCAATCCAGGAGGGGAGTTCTCGATAACCTTCTTATCGCTGTTAATGACAGAGCCGTTCTCAAGATAAAGCCGCAATTGGATGATATCCTCCCTGTGAGTGAATGAAGGGTCAAGAACAGAATAATGGATATCTTCTGCATCATAAGTATCATAATCCAACGATAAAGAATAATGGATCGTCATATTATGGCTTGGTTTGATAGTTATCGGAACGCTGCAATAGTTATCCATGCAATTCTTCTGGAGCCATCCATTGATCCATGTTGCGTTAAGATCGAACGAATCCTCAAGCCTGAAATCATGATATTCATCGTAGAACTCAGCTGTGCTTTTTCTGCCTCCAACACTGATATCTGCTGAATATCCATTAAGCCTGCCATAATCGATATCCTTTATTGTCATGCTTGTGTTATATACTTCACCATAATAGAAACCGTCATAAGGAATAGCTGTGAAATAAATATTGTCTGAAACATTAGTGAT
>CAZGIN010000074.1:0-5367 GCA_964526585.1 uncultured Methanosarcinales archaeon | reverse complement strand
TGATAGTGAAGAGCCACCCTAACGTGGATGAGAAGTATCTAAAAAAAGTAGAACAGTACCAGCCTGACAAGATATTTGTGCTGGATGTGGCAAAGATCGATCCAGAATTTGCGGCAAACGTAAGCTGCCCGATAATATGGATAGACCACCATGAGCTAAAACACATTCCAGGAATCAAATATTTCAACCCATTAAGATATGAATACCATGAACCAACATCAGCAACATGCTATGCAACAGTAGAGCAAGACCTTTGGATAGCAATGGCAGGGATGGTAGGAGATTGGTACCTGCCGCCATATACAGATAAGTTCTATGAGATATACCCAGACCTGTTCAGCGGACAAGTCGACACTCCAGGGCCTGCACTGTTCCAGACAAAGATAGGCGAGATAGCCAGGATAATGAACTTTGTAGTAAAAGGAACAACAAAAGACGCCCTTAGATGCATAAAGATAATGACAAGGCTTGAAACACCTTATGAACTTCTCAACGGAGAAAGCGCAGGAGCAAAATACATACTCAAGAAGTATAACAGCATGAAAAAAGAATATGACAAGCTGCTGAAGGACGCAAAAAGGAAAGCAAAAGGCCAGGTAGTAGTGTATGACTATTCTATAGAGAATAACTCATTTACAGGAGAGCTGGCAAATGAACTATTGTTCTTATACCCTGACAAGATCATAATAATAGCAAGAAAGAAATCAGGAGAGATGAGGGCATCACTTAGAAGCAGCGGAAACATAAAAGTAAAACCCATACTGGAAAAAGCACTTATAGGATTAGAAGGCTATGGAGGAGGGCATGAGCATGCATGCGGCGCTGCAGTAAAGGAAGAAGACTGGGAAGCATTCTTACATCGCATCAAAGAAGAAGCAAAAGAGATTAGCTCCAAGCAGCAACCCAATCTCCCAACAAATGAGTGACCACTATCACTACTATCGCGATTATCAAGTGTTCTGAGATAACATGAAGAGGCTTTTCATCCTGCTTTACAGCAATATAATAGCTGAAGCCTGCAATAAGTGACAGACCCCAAGCGATGCTTACTATTATCGCGGTTGACAGGCCGAATAAGAGTATTGGGATTATGAATGAGCAGGCTATTATGAGCTTGGTAAGAAAAGTGCTTCCAGTGGCTTCCCAGATATGACGCGAAGTTGTCTTCCTAGAAGATTCCTCTGAGATATGCATGCCTAAGGCATCAGACAAAGCATCAGCAACAGCGATGATGAGAATACCTCCAAGGACAACAGCCTTAGAATGAGTGCTGGAGTGCAAGCCTACGATCATACCCAAAGTAGTTATGATCCCAGAAGTGATCCCAAAACCAACGCCTTTCATGAACGAAGCTTTCATCAAGGGAATCTGAGAATTGGAGATTATAAATGTTTTGGTGCGGCAAAACGGTGTAGAAAGTCAGACATTGCAGCCAGTTCGCTTTTGCTTACCTTTCTAAACAACTGACATTGCCCGACGGGCACCTTTGTCAGATTTGATAGCAAAAGTAAAGAAGCTCACCCTTAAAGCTGCAAACCGACTTTTTCCACACAGCCCCCTAAAAACAAAAAACAATATAAACACAGACATTCTTGGAATAGCATGGCATCCTTTATAGAGGTAAATGATCTCAAAAAGAGCTTTGGAGACAAGCATGTACTGAGAGGGATAACCTTCAGCCTGGAAAAAGGAGACATAATCGGGCTGATAGGGATGAGCGGGTGCGGAAAGTCAACACTCTTGAAGATCCTGGTAGGATATTACAAAGCAGATTCTGGGGAGATCAAGCTGGATGGAAAGATAGTAAAAGACATAAAGAGAGCAGTAGGATATACAACACAGGAAAACTCATTCTACGACAAGCTCAGCGTATACGAAAACATGGCATATTACGGGAACCTCTATGGATTCAAGCCAGAGGACAAGAAACTGCACATACATGAGATACTGGAATCAGTAGGATTGTGGGATGCAAAAGACAAGCTGGCAGAAGACCTTTCAGGAGGCATGAAAAGAAGGCTTGACTTTGCGTTATCATTAGTGCATGATCCAGAGCTGATAATACTGGATGAGCCAACAACAGGATTAGATCCGCTGCTGATAGAGCAATTCTGGGGGATAGTGCAGAAGATAGTGAAGACAAAAGGAAAAACTGTAATCGTGACCAGCCATATACTGCATGAAGTGGAAGAGAACTGCAATAAAGTTGCTGTGATGCACCAAGGAAAGATAGCTCAAGTCATAGACCAATCAAAGAAGAAGATAAAGCTGATCAATATATTCAAGCACATCAAAAAATTTGAGGAAAGCAAAGCAAAATGAGACTGTTAACGGAAATAACAAAGAACTTCAAATTATTATTCAGAAACTGGACTACTTTGCTATTGCTCATACTGGGGCCGTTATTGCTGATACTTCTAGTAGGGTATGCATTCTCAGGAAACACCATACATGACATAAAGATCGGGGTGATAGGAGATCTACAGATAAAAGGGCTTTCGGAAGAGATAGGGGATATCGGAGAGCTGATAGAGTTCAATGACCTGACACAATGCATAATGATGCTTGAAAGATCAGAGATGCACCTCTGCCTTGAAGTTGAATCGACAGGAGAAAGAGAAACATTTTCAGGAGACGTGACATTCTATTATGACCCCACAAGAAAGAAAGTATCATTAGCAGTTATAGACAAGATAAAAGAATTCTTCGGCCTAAAAGCAGAAGAGATAAGCATACTGTCAGCAAAAACGCTGCTTGAAGACATACAAGGATTAGTAAAGTTCATCAAAGACAGCAGAGGAGACATAGACGGCATACAGAACCAGTCATTACAGATAAGAGCAGACCTTGTAGAAAGAAAATCCCAGCTGCAGGCGATAAATGCAACATTCACGCCAAGCTACAGAAGGATAAGAGCAAGCTATGAAAAAATATCGCCCTCCATAAAAAAAGCAGAGAACGCAACAAACCAGTTCATAACAACAGGCAACAATGCGCAGCAGACGATCAATACGCTGATAGGCCTGACAGGGCCGCTCGCAGCAATGACGACAACGATAAATGATACTGCTGCAAAAGTGAATTCTGTCATCCCAGGATTAGTTCCGCAAAACCTAACAGATGAATACATAACAAAGCTGGATGAGTTCAACAAGCAACTAATAATATTGAACCAAAGCCTGAGCACGATAATAAGCTCTACAAACTCATCGATGAAAGAGATCATAACCATACATTCTGAACTGGAAGGCATAATAAAACAGCTTGACACGATGGTTGCGCTTCTTGAGTTCGAGATAGAGCAGACAGACAGATACATACATCTAATCGATGACAGCAACATAAAGCTTGAAGCTATCGGAAAAGAGATAGACGAGAAGACAGCAGAGCTGGACAAGATAAATCCAGGCCTGGCGGAAAAGCTGATCAAGCCGATAACACAAGAATTTGAATCCATAATAGACGATCCTCCAAGCGTGCAGGCAGTATTTCCCATACTTCTATCAGCGATGATACTGTTCATCAGCCTATTGTTCTCAAACATAGTATCATTATTAGAGATATACAACAAGGCATACATACGAAATATACTTGCACCTGTGAACGACCTTATGTTCATGATAGGGCTGATAATAACAAACTTCTTTGTGGTGTTCTTCCAAGTTATAGTGCTGCTGATGGTAGCGCAGACAAGATTTGGGGTAGACATAATAGGGCATGCAGGGGATGTCATGATCGTATCGATAGTCATGATAACAATATTCGTGTTCTTAGGGATGATAATAGCGAACATAACAAAATCAGTCCAGAGCTCAATACTACTGACAACATTCACGGCATTAGTGTTCTTCCTGTTCAGCAACATAGTATCAGTACTGGAGATGATGCCGAAGCCGGCAGCTTTTGCTGCTTCTTTGAATCCAGTAGTCATCTCAAACGAGATGCTACGAAGGATATTATTCTTCGGCCAAGGGATAATGGACATGCCAGCACAATTCGGGATACTACTGTTCTATACAGCAGCATTCCTGATGATATTAACTATCGTAACCAAGAGGAAGAACCAGGAGAGATTCTGATGAGAGAAAGATGGTCATCAAGGACAACCTTCCTGCTGGCAGCAGTCGGAAGTGCAGTAGGATTAGGGAACATATGGAGATTTCCTTACCTAACATACAAGTATGGTGGAGGGGCATTCCTGATACCATACCTGATAGCCCTGTTTGTCATAGGCATACCAATAATGATACTTGAGATGGGGCTAGGGCAAAAATTCCAGAAAGGAGCGATAGGAGCATTAGAAAAGATAAACCCAAGATTCAAAGGCTTAGGATTCTTTGCAGTAGCATCAGGCTTCATCATCTTAGCATACTATGTCGTGATAATAGCCTGGGCATTATTATTCTTGTTTTTCTCATTCAGGAAAATACTGCCATGGAGCGCAGACCCAGATGGGTTTTTCTTCAACGAAGTATTAAAGACAACAGGAGATGCAGGCATAATAGGAGGGATAAACTGGCCGATACTGATATCATTAGCCATCGTCTGGATCCTCATATATATATGCGTAAGGAATGGAGTGAGCAGCCTAGGGAAAGCGATCAAGATACTTATGGCACTTCCAATACTGCTTATGGGAATATTATTTGTCAGAGGCATAATGCTTGAAGGGGCCTTAAACGGGATAATAGCATACATCAAACCAGACTTTGGAGCGCTGCTGAACACAGAGATATGGCTGGCAGCAGCATCGCAGATATTCTTCAGCCTAAGTGTAGGATACGGCATAATGATAGCATATGCAAGCTACAACAAGAAAAAAGAAGACACCACAGGAGATGCAATAATAACATCAATATCAGACCTTATGATAAGCATATTCGCAGGATTTGTAGTATTCGCAATATTAGGATATATGGCAACAGTGCTGAATACAGGGATAGATAAAGTAGTTACATCAGGATTCGGGCTGGCGTTCGTAGCATTCCCAGAAGCACTAAGCCTGATGCCATTCTCGTCCCTATTCAGCATAATATTCTTTCTCACACTGGTCAGCCTAGGATTGAGCAGCGCAATATCAACAGTAGAAGCGGTAACAACAGTCATAGAAGACAGGAGCAAGAAATTTGACAGGCATAGAATCGCAATAGGAGTGTGCATAGCAGCACTTCTTCTGGGGGTTGTGTTTACTACAGGCGCAGGATTATATTACTTAGATATAGTAGACCATTATGTTGCTCATTTTGCAATCATAATAGTAGGGATACTTGAATGCATAGCAGTAGGATGGATATACGGCGCAGAGAGATTCAGGAATGACGTGAATAAAGTAAGCAAGATCAAGATCGGAAGAGTATTTGATATACT
>CAZGIN010000073.1:0-5406 GCA_964526585.1 uncultured Methanosarcinales archaeon | reverse complement strand
GCTCATTATAGTCATCATACAAAGGGAGCTCCCACATAGCTTCTCCAGTAAATTCAGAAGCATTAAGAAGATCTTTCTTAAGATCAGGATCACTTCCAACAAGGCTTGTTATATCATATCCTAAAGCGATGATACTAGCTCCAGTAAGAGTTGCGATATCGATTATAGCCTTAGGCTTGAAAACCTTTTCAGCATAACTCAATGCATCAGCAAGGATCAACCTTCCCTCAGCATCAGTATGCCAAATCTCGATAGTCTTGCCATTAAAAGCCTTGATGACATCACCCTGCTTGTACGCTCTAGGGCCGAGCATATTCTCACATGCAGGGATAACCCCTATAACATGCTTCTTGATGCCGAGCTCAGCAAGAGTCTTGATAAGGCCGATAACAGTAGAGGCTCCAGCCTCGTCGCTCTGCATATTCTCCATATACTGGTAAGGCTTAAGATTCAATCCGCCTGAATCAAAAGTGATGCCTTTGCCGACGATAACAATAGGAGTTTCCTTTGAAGGGGCATAATCGATAATGATGAACTTAGGCTCTCTTCCTCCTCCACGAGAGACAGCTTCTATCCCTCCCATGCCCAGCTTGACAATCTCTTTCCTTCCAAAAACCTTGACTTTAATGCTGCGTGAGAGCTTAGCAAGCTTCTTGGCCTCAGAAGCAAGAAATTCTGGCGTAACGATCTCAGCAGACTCATTAACAAGATCACGCACAAGATTTACGTTCCTTGAGACAATAAACGCTTTCCTGACTGCTTTTGCAACCTCTTTTGAATTATCAAGGAAGGTTATCATACTAACCTTAGGAAGCTTATCCTTATCAACAGTTATGTGCTTGTTGAAACGATACGATCCAAGCATAAAGCCTTCAGCGACAGCGACAGCCTTATCGATAGGAGAAGCATTAAACCTGACAGAATGAAGCACGCTCGAGAATGACAAGATCCTTTCAGCAATCATCCTTTTGACACATCTTCCAGAGATACGCCTAAGCTTCTCAAGAGTAAAATCCTTATCTTCTCCTAATCCGACAACAAGAACCTTCTTGAGGCTTCCTTTAAAAGTAAGTATCTTCATCTCTCCGAAATCAGCAGAGAACTCCTTTGACCTTATCATATCTGACAACAGATCATAACAATCAAGAGCTTTCAGCTCAGAAGGGACCTTATCCTTGAACATGCCTATAACAAGCGCATTTGCCTTATGCTTCTGCAGCAACTCATGCTTCTCTTCCAGTTTCATATCAAACACCTCTGACAAATCAATACTTCTCAAAATAGATATTATTAAAACCTTTCTGCTTCAAAAGAGCATCAACATCTTCAACCATAGAAGGGACCCCGCAAAGATAAAAATCAGCATCCATACTATCTGGAATATACTTCTCAATCAAAGCCTGAACTCTCCCAGTATCCCCTTTATAACCCTTATCAGGCTGGCTGCAGATTATGTGGAAATCAAAATTCTTATACTTCGCCTTTATGGAAGACCAATCATCGTGATACAAGATATCTTTCCTGAAGCCTGCAAGAAGCGTTAGCTTCTGCTTATGGCCTGATTCAAGAAGAGATGAGATCATGCTTCTGAAGGGAGCTATGCCTGTTCCAGTAGAGATAAATACCATCTCTCTATCCTTATCTTTGACCTTAAAGAATCCTAATGGTCCAAGAGCATCTACCTTTGCACCTTTTGAAAGCGAGCACAATTTTGGAGAGAGGGCCCCTCCTTCTACATTTCTGATACAAAGGTCAAAAGAACCTTTTCTTGGAGCGCTTGCAAATGAATAAGGCCTTTGGATACTGTCAATCGTGAGCACGACAGTCTGGCCAGGCTCAAAAACAAAATCGTCAGGGCAGGACAATACCAAATTGACAGCAGAATCACCTAATCCAGCCCTATCCAGAACCTCAGCCTTAAACCTTGCCATAAAAAAACAACAAAGGGGATAGGTTTTTAAATGTTTACGGTTAATGCATGTCATAATCTTAAGGAGGAAGCAATATGCCCTATAAAATAAGCGTAAACAAAGAAGATTGCATCGGATGCGAGGCATGCACTTCAGTTTGTGACAACCTCAAGATGGATAATGAAGGAAAGGCAGAGCCGGTAAATGCAGAAGTGAAAGAGATAGGCTGCAACAAGGAAGCAGCAGACATATGCCCTGTGGATGCGATCAAGGTCGAGGAAAAATAAAATCATTTATTTCAGATCAAAAAAATGTGGTGATTGGAATGGCTTCTATGATAGACGGTAATACTGCAGCAGCAAAGACAGCTTATCTACTAAGCGAAGTAGCTGCAATATACCCAATAACTCCGGCATCTCCTATGGGAGAGATAGTTGATGACATGGCTGCAAAAGGCCAGAAGAACATATTTGGAGATACAGTAAAAGTAGTAGAGATGCAGTCAGAAGCAGGAGCAGCAGGAGCAGTGCACGGAAGCCTGAGCGCAGGAGCGATAACGACAACATTCACAGCATCACAAGGACTGCTGTTGATGCTGCCAAACATGTACAAGATATCTGGAGAGCTACTTCCGACAGTGTTCCATATAGCAGCAAGAAGCCTGGCATGCCAGGCATTGTCGATATTTGGAGACCACAGCGACATAATGGCAGCAAGGAACACAGGATTTGCGATACTTGGAGCAGCATCAGTCCAGGAAACAATGGATATGGCGCTCATAGCGCACCTTGCGACATTAAAATCAAGCATTCCATTTCTGCAGTTCTTTGACGGATTCAGGACAAGCCATGAGATAAACAAGGTAGAAGACATACCTGAAAAAGACATCAAAGCCTTGATAGAGCCAAAATACATAGAACAGTTCAGGAAAGGAGCATTAAAGCCGGAAATGCCATACTGCAAAGTAGGAGCGCAAAATCCAGACGTATACTTCCAGGGACGAGAGACATCTAATCAGTATTATGCAAAAGTTCCTCAGATAGTAAAAGAATATATGCAGAAATTTTATGCCAAGACAGGCAGGAAATACAGCCTATTCGACTATTACGGAACAAAAGACGCAGAAAAGCTGATAGTGATAATGGGGTCAGGAGCTGAAACTGCAGTTGAAACTTCAAAATATCTGAACAAAAAAGGAGAAAAGACAGGAGTTATAGCAGTAAGATTATACAGGCCGTTTTCTGTTGAGGATTTTGTGAAATCAATACCGAGTACAGTGAAGAAGATAGCAGTGCTGGACAGGACAAAAGAGACAGGAAGCACAGGAGAGCCATTGTATCTGGATGTACTGGCTGCACTAAGCCAAAAGAAGATCAAGATAATAGGGGGAAGATACGGGCTAAGCTCAAAAGAATTCACCCCCGCGATGGTGAAAGCAGTATATTCCCATCTTGATAAGAACGGATGGCATGACTTCACAGTCGGAATAGAAGATGACGTATCAAAAAAATCAATCCCGATCGGGGAGATCCTTGAGATAGAAGACGAAAGCACGACAAGATGCAGATTCTGGGGATTAGGAAGCGATGGGACAGTAGGAGCAAACAAGAACAGCATCAAGATAATAGGCGGAAACACAAACATGTATGCTCAGGCGTATTTCACATATGACTCCAAAAAATCAGGAGGAATAACGATATCAGACTTAAGATTCGGGAAAACACCCATCAAAGCTCCATATCTTCCAACAAGATTGGACTTCATAGCCTTGCATAATAAGAGCTTCATAGGAAGATATGACATACTTGAAGGCATAAAAGAAGGAGGAATATTCCTGATAAACTCACCATGGAAGCCGGAAGAAGTGATGCAGAACCTGACAAAAGACATGCAAGATACGATACTGAAAAAGAAGATCAAAGTATATACAATAGATGCATCAAAGATCGCTATGGAGACAGGACTAGGAAGAAGGATAAATACAGTGATGCAGGCAGCATTCTTCAAGATATCAAACATCCTGCCAGAAAAAGAAGCAATCAAGCTAATAAAAGAAGAGATACACAAGACATTCTCAAGAAAAGGAGAAGAGATAGTAAAGATGAACCATGATGCAGTCGACAAAGCTGCTAGCAACCTTTATGAAGTAAAGCCTGTAAAAACTGAAAAACATGCAGAAGAGATAAGGATGCATCTCAAAACTGACTATGAAAAGAATGTAATAGGAAAATGCACAAGACTGCACGGAAATGAAGTTAAAGTATCACAGATGACAATAGACGGCAAGGTTCCTACAGCAACATCAAAGCTGGAAAAAAGAGGGATAGCAGACTTCATACCCAAATGGATACCAGAAAACTGCATACAATGCGGATTCTGCAGCTTTGTATGCCCGCATGCAGTAATAAGGACAAAACAGATCGATCCAAAAGACATGAAGAACGCTCCGAAAACCTTCAGGACTATCAAATCCAATACTAAAAATGACAAGGATCTTCAGTATAAGGTGCAGATCTATCCAGAAGACTGCACAGGATGCCATCTGTGCATAACCGCATGCCCTGCAAAAAAGAAAGCTTTAATCGCTTCACCTCTTCAAAAGGAAAGGGAAGCAGGAGAGAATGCAAATGCAGAATTCTTTGACAAGCTTCCAGACAATGTGTTAGATGGAGCAGCTGAGAACACAATAAAAGGAAGCCAGCTGAAACAGCCATTGTTTGAATTCAGCGGAGCGTGCGCAGGATGCGGAGAAACCCCATACATAAAATTAGCTACCCAACTGTTCGGAGACAGGATGATAATAGCAAACGCAACAGGATGCAGCTCAATATATGGAGGATATTTCCCGACAACACCATACTGCCAGAACAAGAAAGGGGAAGGACCCGCATGGGCGAACTCTTTATTTGAAGATAATGCAGAATACGGCTTCGGTATGAGGATGGCTGTTGATTCAATAAGAGACAGGCTCAAGAAGGATGTTGAATCTCTTGCAAAAGAAGGAGCAAATCCTGAACTGAAAAAACTTCTTAATGAAGTATTGCAGAAATGGAACGATACAGACATTGAAGCCAAGAAAAGGGTCTTGAAGATTAAAGAGCTTCTGGCAAAAGAGAAAGGAAAAAATGCACTGAAAGTAAAGGAGATGCAGGACTATCTGCTGGAAAAAAGCATATGGTGCATAGGAGGAGACGGCTGGGCATATGACATAGGATTTGGAGGCCTGGACCATGTATTAGCAAAAGGAAAGAACGTCAACATTCTTGTATTAGATACAGAAGTGTACTCAAACACAGGAGGACAGTCATCAAAAGCAACTCCTTTAGCAGCAATCGCAAAGTTTGCAGCAGCAGGAAAAGACATCCCTAAGAAGAATTTAGGACTGATGATGATGAGCTACGGCTACGTGTATGTAGCATCAGTAAACTTAGGAGCAAACAAGCAGCAGGTCATAAACGCCATGATCGAAGCAGAAAAATATAATGGGCCATCGATA
>CAZGIN010000072.1:0-5769 GCA_964526585.1 uncultured Methanosarcinales archaeon | reverse complement strand
TATGTCGAAAGCCTGCTGAATTTCATCAAAGTAATGGGCACAGAGAAAGCCTTGGTGTTCAAAAGGCAGTATAACTCAGAAAGAGAAGAAGGAAAGATAAGATATTCTAACTGGAAATATCAGATGCACAACTTAGCAGGCATAATATCTATGAACCAGGCAGGATTCTTCATGCTTGAAGGAATCAATCCTATGCTCGAGCATGGGGAGATGATCACACGGCAGCGTTATGAGTGGCTTACATCATCTGTAGTGAATTACCTTCGCAATGCTGCTTATCATGCAAGAGCAGCCTACAGCCTCAACAGGAGGAAATTTAGGGAAAAATCTATCGATTCTAAAGTTTTGTCCAGATACACTGAAGCTGTAGAGCTCATCGCAGACGAGCTCAAGAGCGTCTTCTAGCTTATCGTCAGCTTTGTATAGTGCACTGTAGGCAGATAGCTCCCTAGCAAGTTAAATATCTGTTCTGCAACAATCGCCATCTTATGGGCAACTAACGCATCTGCTCCGGACTTCGTCTTTAGTATATCTCTTGCCCTCTCCTTGATGTTCTCTTTCTTGTTCTGCATCAGAGCTATCTTGCTCATCTCAAAGTGATAGAACATCTGATAGAAATCCTTTAGGAGAGCTGCATTGTCTCTCAGGAGAGATATCGTCTCTTTTGTCAGTTTCAGGTCTTTAGGGCTTTCAAGCTTGGTGATAAGGCTCTTGTATTCATCAGCTATCTTCTCAAGCTCCCAGACTATCACATAGATGAAAGGAACCTTATATTCCTTATGCCCATACTTTGATAATAATCTTTCACAGAAGTTTGAGAATCTGTTGTTGGACTTTTCAAGGCTTATCAGCTCTTTGAGAGAATCAAGGTCCCCGTTCTCAACACCTTCGTAGAAGCCGTTGGCTAAAGACATCGTAACTATAAACAGTCTCCTAAGCACAACATCAAAGCTCGCTCCCTGCTGCTGTCCTATGTCCTTGATTATCAGCTTATTGTTTGTCTGCTCCAGTATCTCAAATCCCGGATGCCAGTCAACTATCTTGGACACCTGGCCCTTTAATATGCTTGCATCTCTAAACCTAAATTCAAGCTCATCATATCCTGACTTGTATAATGCACCTACAAGCCTTACAAGATAATCCCCGATGTTTGATACATCCATGCTTACTTTCTGTATTGCGTTTGTCTGTTCTATACCTATTACTAGTTTCCCGCCTTTCTCTTCAATATCTAGCTCATCCCCTTTTTTGATGCCCTGCTTCAATGCCCATTTTCTTGGTAAGGAGATCAGCTGGGTCGAATCTGCTATTTGGATTACTTTTCTTCTCATTTGTACCCCCTCAAGATCATTTAAATTATTAGTTTTACTAAAGGAGTATCATAAAATATATAAATCTTTCCGATTTATAAATTAAAAGCTAATTATATAATTACTATAATCTATAACAAGAGAATATATAACTTCGGAAAATATTGCTATAGTATAGAATAATTTTCGGGGGGTGTATACCGATGCGCATAATTAGGTCAGCCTGGGAAGAGGATGAGGAAAGCATCTACTCAGACCTGTCTAGGGAGGATCTCTTGGAGAACGACCAGATATCAGCTGAAGAAGAAGCGTTCATGCTGGGCTGGAACGAAGCCGGATAGGGATGAGAGAGTATTATTGCATCAGCTGCGGAGAAGTCCTTAGAGAGAAATCTGAATCAGATCATTTTTTTATGTAAATTTTGTGAAGATAAGAAAAAAGAGTAGATTGGTCTCTGTTAGGTTTAGAAACAGGTTCTAAGAGTAATCTCTCCAGGTATGTCCGCATTTCTCGCATTTGTAGAACTTGGTTTCCGGCTCATCTGCCGCTCTTGTCTGCACAGTCCAGAAATACGCTTTGTCATGCTTGCACTTTGGGCATTCTGCCTCTACCTTCGGCAAGGTCTCAAGAGTCTGGTTTGTGTCTACAACTTCAACACTCGCTCCATGTTCTATGCTTTCCCTAAATTTAGTCTCAGTCTTTGATTCCTTGTCTACATACTTGCATTTAGAGCACGCCATCCTCTTCTTTCCTTTGTCAGATTTGGGTATTAGCAATCCGCCGCATTTTGGACAAAACATCATCTATCACCTTATAAGGCTGATCAGATCCACAAAAGCTATCTTGATCCAGCCTAGTAATGGAACCCTTACCATTGCCTCTCCTAAAACCCTGTCCTCATTGATATTCATGTCATCCTGGATAGGGCCTGGGTTATGGTCACCTTTTGTAAAGTAAGTGGTAGTATTTAATGATTCCTGTTTGGATACTACTCTGTGTATTATAGGGTCTTTTCGAGTTCCGACGAACACGATAACATCTCCAATGTCGATATTTTCATCTTTAGAGCCGTATAGTATCATTATGTCTCCTTTATTGAAACCATTCCTGAATTTATATTTCAAGAAATCTTCTTTTGCTATGCCGTAATTGTTCTCATAATATGCCCCGGAACTTTCCCACCATGCATCGAATCCAGTATCATGCTCCATGCTTCCTGAAACGACAGCTACAATTGGATAATTTGTTGCCAAAAGCAGCCCTAATACCGGATACACTACAAATCTTATCAAGACAAAAGCAAGCACTATGTTTGCTATCCAGCTCCATATCGAATCATCTTCCCAGATAAAATACCATATCTTCTTCATTATCCGCTTTGCTTTGCTCCAGCTCAATTTCCTCTCACATCCATGATACATCCATCCTGCTTTAAGGAAGATATTTAAAGTCTTCGTTCTCAAAGCTTTGATGGTAAAGAATATGGGAAAAAAGGAATATACAAGGCTTGCTGAGCTGCTTATGTTCAGCCAGACTACAACTCCTACAAAGAACCCTAAGTACTTTGAGGCAGATGTGCAGTTAAGAAATCCTTCTGAAGAGCTTATCCGCTTCATCATAAATCAGATAAACAGTACGAAAGATGTCTTTGTCTCTGTTGTCGTTCCCATAAAGCAGGGGATCGATTTCAAGATCTCTTCGCAGAGGTTCGCAAGAGCGTTAGGAAAGAAACTTAAGAAGTCTTTCAAA
The DNA here is from genome assembly GCA_964526585.1 of uncultured Methanosarcinales archaeon. GTDB lineage: Archaea > Nanobdellota > Nanobdellia > Woesearchaeales > CAZGIN01 > CAZGIN01. The sequence continues at coordinate 2,710 of CAZGIN010000072.1, read as the reverse complement.
GGAGAGCTGAAGACCACAAGAAGCCTTTTTACAAGAAACAGGCAGACTAGCAAGGACGTTTATCGGGTTACAGTATTTTTCAGGATGGATTCCGGTTCAGGCGCTCCTTCTGATACTGATTGATTATATTCTGCAGCATTCCGCTGGCAGCCTTCTGCCTTTGAAGCTCATCTGGATCAGCAGCAGCATAGTATTCTTCCTCATCGATCTTAAGCTTTGAAGCATCTATCAAAGTAAAAGGCATCTCCTTGATCAGTTTCTTTGAAGGCATCTTCCTGCACACGAGGACTTCAACCTTTCCTGCCAAGAACTCCACTATGTTGCTGCTTATGATCCCCATATCATCTACTAATAAGACATCACCCTTGCCTATCTTCAGTATCTTGTTCCTTGCTTCAAAACCTTTGCTTCCAAGATGAGGTAGCTTCTTTAGTATCACAGAGTTCCTGCCCGAAAGCATGGAATACAGCTGTCCTACTCTTCTGCCGTAATTTTCTATGTCTTTCTCACGCATCTCTATCCTGCTGCTGAGTTGGTGTATCGATTGTTCTCTGTTCCTCAAAAGCTTGTCTGTATCAAGTATGCGCTTAACATCCCTTATCTTGACGATCATCCTCCTCTTCTCTTTTCTCTCTTTCTCAAGATCATTCTCAAGCCTGGATCTTATCTGCCTCAGAAGGTCTATCTCCCTGTCTTTCTGCTTGAGCATCCTTAATAGTTTCAGCACATCTTGTTTTGGTATCATCTCTGTATCTGTCTCTTCACTATTGATATCTTCCGTGAAGCCTGGCCTCAGGTTATGGTCTTCTCGAGAGGTAAGCATCATGGCTGCTGTCGATATCCCTATTCCTTCTTTTATCACCAGGCTGTAAAGTTCGTTTGCGATGCCAGACGCATCATTTCTCTCTATATACAAGTTAATCTTCTTGATCAGGCTCCTCAGCTTCTTGAAAGCATAATATGCCGCTGCAAGCGCGTCTGACTCATGTGAATCTCCAACCTTGCCCTTAAGTAGATCCTTTTTCTCATTGATAGTAAGATCATTAGAAGGAGAGATCAGCTTTGCCCCTACCTTTATCGAATATTTCTCTGTGAAGAAAGGTGTATTTTTCTTATCTGAGCATGCTACGATCACATTTCCGTGCTGCAGGCTTTTCCTGATCAGCTCATCTATCCCCATGTTTCTAGATGATCCGCTGTGCACTATATTCCCTTCAAGGTCCAGAAAGGCATATCCTGTTGTAGTTCCAGGATCTATGCCTGCTATCAAAGGATTATTTTTCATCATGATGAGGATGATTATAGATTATGATATTTCCGCGGCCTTTCTTTATCTTCTTAATAACGCCTTTGGACTCAAGCTCTGTCAGTATCAGGCTTATCTTTGCTTCTGAAAGAGGAAACTGTTTGCGTATCTCTTTTTGTGTTAATCTCTTATGTTCTTTTATGAAGTTGACATAAGGATCCAGCTCATTTATCTGATCAGCCTGCTTCCCTTGACTTGAAACATCCTGTTCTGCAGCCTCGTTCTTTGTCTTTGGACGCTTTATCCTCTTCCATACCTGGAATACCAGCACTGCCCCCAATATCGCCAATGCTGCATATAGGATGTAGAGCACGTAATTAATTTTTCCGGCAGCATCTTCAGGAACATTCACATCAAGATCCTGGGCTTCCTGCAGTATATCTTCTTCTGACAAGCTAGGAAATAATATCATATCAAGAAGATATTCCCCCTCCCCTTGTACAGTTATGTTCTCATCATCTTCTGCAAGCAGGACCTTATCTTCAAGATAGCTGGCCCTGATAGTGTATTCACCCTCCGGAACATTGAATGAGTATTTTCCGTCTTTCGCTATAAATTGCTGCCTCGGAACTGTGTTTACTTCCACGATAGAGTTTTGCTGCACTTCCAGGTAATCATTGTATATCGTTCCTTTTATCACAGCTGCATCTGCATGTGCAGCAGAAAAGCACAATATCATGGCAGCTGCCAGCAGGAATATTATGTTTTTAACCCTCATACATAATGTATCTGGAATTTAATTTAAAAACCTTTTGCGGATTTGATCCTTCATACCAGGCAAATCGTTAAGTTGCCGTAAAGTTTAATATGCCTGAATTCATGGAGCATAAAGCTTTATTCACATCATAATATCAGAAGTTAAAAAGTTTCTTTATATAATAAAGCAGACATAAGGTTATTGCTCAGATGCATGCCCCCGCTTGCATCAAGCTATCGCGAACACCAGGGCTTATGCCCTGGGTTATATTAATAAATCGCTTAGGACACGAGGTGAAGAAGGTGAAGAAAATGAAAAAACTATATGGGCTTTTGCTGATGCTTGTTATGGTAGTAGGAGTTCTGCCTGTTTTTGCAGATAACTCTGATTCAGGCGCATCAGATATTGTAACTAGCGCATTGCAGAATGCCGGAGTAGATGATCTGGTGGACTCAGATTCTGTGAACGCCGTCGTTGATGATGCTGTTGCCACAGCTAATGAGGTTGCTCAGGACGCTCTTGACGAAGGGGTTGATACTTCTGATGAAGCTGCTAACCTGATCGCAAGAAAAGTCAATGCTAACGGAGTCAGAACTGCTCTTAAAAAGCAGGCAAGAGAGCTCTCAAGGGAAGATTTCCAGCAATTGAGAGAACAGGTTGTACAGACAGCTATTGAGAACTGCGATAAGGCTGCTGACCCTGCAAGG
>CAZGIN010000071.1:4313-5799 GCA_964526585.1 uncultured Methanosarcinales archaeon | reverse complement strand
CTTCAGCAGCTGAAGAAAGCCAGGCTTGTCATAACAGAAGAGTATCATTACAGCAAGAAAGGAAAAGAAGTGCTTCACTACAAGCTTGCTAACAAGTATATAATCATCGCTCCTAGATCCACTTATGGTTTGAAGCAGAAGTTGATGCAGGCTCTCCCTGTTTTAGCTGGCATCGCCGCTATCGGAGGATTCATCCAATGGCTGATCAATTCAACTTTCACCAATGCAGCAGGCGCGTCAAGGGCTTTTGCTGCGCCTATGGCAGAAAAGCTGGCAACTGCTTCTGCAGAGTCTGCTGACATGGTTATGGCTGCTGGAGCTCCTTCTCCTGAAATAGTAGCGCAGTCAGCAAGCATTCCCTGGACTAATTATCTGTGGCTTTTCATAATTGCAGCAGGAGCTTTGGCTCTTGGTATATACATCGCTATAGATTATTATCGAAAAAAATGAGACTGATCATAACAGGAAATCCTGGAACTGGAAAAACTTACTTGGCAAAGAAGCTCGCAAAACTTCTAAATCTGAAATACATCGATGTCAAATCTATAATAGAGAAAAAGAAGATCTATGATTCTTATGACAAAAAGATGAGATGCTATGTTGTTCCGATCCCAAAATTAAAATCAGCTCTAAAACCGATCCTAAAACAAGACAACATCATAATTGACTCGCACCTCTCCCACTATCTCGACCCAAAAGACATTGATTTGTGCATAGTCAAGCGCTGCCCTGATTTAAAGAAGCTGAAGCGCAGATTAGAGAAAAGAAAGTACTCAAAAGCCAAAGTGCGCGAAAACCTTGACTGCGAGATATTTGATATCTGCCTGAATGAAGCTAAGGAGAACAAGCACAACATCATAGCAGTTGATCAGCTTGATTCAAAAGGCATTAATGCGCTGGCAAAGAAACTTAAAAAATTATAACTTCACTCCAGAAACTCTACATCATCCACTACTCCGTCAGAATTCAAGTCTAATCCTTCTACAACCTTTGCATACACTTTAGGATCGTTAGCATTTCCTTTTGTGATCTCGTTAAAGTGCCTCATAAAAGCGATCATGACAGCGCGAGTTCCACTATAACGTTTCCCAGCAACAAGCAATATCTGTTTCTTCGGATTGAAAGGATTCTTGAATTTGACGATGACGCCGATCTCATCGCTGTAGTAATGCTTCGTGCTCAAAGATGAATAGACTGCATTGTTCTCCTTCCGGTCAAACCTTACCGGAAGCTTGTCATTTATCTTGTCTGTAACTGAATTGACGATCGGTCCTCCGATCAAAATAATATTCTGTCGCAGATCTTCCTCGCGCACTTCAGTGTCAAGCTTTACCTTCAACTCAGGAACATAGTGAAGATATGATCCTAAAAACAATGCAAGGTCTATCCCGTAATACCCGTCTCTGGAACGCGCTTTCTGAGGCCCGTGAGGGTCAGGGCTCCCTACTATGATGACAGAATTAAGCTGTCCGTCTTCAACAAACGG
>CAZGIN010000071.1:0-4303 GCA_964526585.1 uncultured Methanosarcinales archaeon | reverse complement strand
GTTCTAGAAAAGTTGAAGTTCCTTTGTCTGCTTCTCCTATGTTTGATTTCTTGAATTCCTTGAACTTGAACACAAATGCAGGCTGCGCTAATTTGTAGTAAGTTTTCTTCACTCCTGTTTCTATCTCTTCATGGCTTACGGCTATCAGTCTTGCTTTCTCTAGCTTTCGTATGTGGTAGTATATCTTCTGCTCGTTTATCTTGAGCTTTTTTGATATCTCCATGGCGTATGTCGGTTTTTCAGCTATCTCGTGCAGTATCTTTTGCGCAAGCCTGCTTCCTGCTGCCTTGGCTTGTTCGGGGCTTATCTCCTTTGCTGGGAGAGAGAAAGTCCCTTGGTTGGTTTTTTCTATTATAAACATTTTTTTAGTATTATTATAGATATTTTAGTAATGCTTATATATAAGCTTTTTCCCCGAAGCTTTATGAAACTGTTCGGTACTGACGGGATACGCGGAAAAGCCAATACCTATCCTATGACTAGCGAGGTTGCTCTTCAGGTAGGAAAGGCTGTTGCCCATGTTGTTCAGGACAGCTGCACTGCTCATGCAAGGCATAAGGTTGTCATAGCCAAGGACACAAGGCTTTCAGGCTATATGATAGAAACAGCGCTCACATCAGGCCTAGTGGCTATGGGAGTTGATGTCTTGCTTGTAGGCCCTCTTCCTACTCCTGCTTTGGCTCATCTTACAAGATCCTTGAATGCTGATGCAGGCATAATGCTTACTGCTTCCCATAACCCTGCTGGCGATAACGGCATAAAGATATTCAATAAAGACGGGTTCAAGATATCAGATGAGGTGCAGGATCATATAGAGAAGCACGTTCTTAACCAAAATATAAATTCTGAGCACGTCAATGGTGTTAATATCGGAAAAGCTTATCGTATCGATGACGCTAGAGGAAGATATATCGAGTTTGCTAAATCTTCTATAAAAAGCATGTCTCTAAATGGGTTGAAGATAGTTCTTGATTGTGCTAACGGAGCAGCATATCATATTGCTCCAGATATTCTGAAAGAGCTCGGTGCTGAAGTCATTGCTGTCAACAATTCTCCTGATGGATTAAATATTAACAAGGATTGCGGAGCTATGCATCCTGAGCTTATACAGTCTCTTGTGAAAAAACATGGTGCGGATATTGGCATCGCTCTTGACGGAGATGCTGACAGGATAATAATCTGCGACGAAAAAGGCGATATTCTTGACGGAGACCATATCCTTGCGATCTCTGCATTGGACTTGAAAAAGTTCAACAAGCTGTCTGGAGATGCTGTTGCCGCAACTGTGATGGCAAACAAGGGTTTTATCAAGGCTATGAAAGATAACAATATTCAGGTTATCCTGACTCAGGTTGGAGATCGCAGTCTTGCTGAGGAGATGAAGAAGAACAAGGTCGTTCTTGGAGGAGAGCCTTCTGGGCATATCATATTTGCAAACTTTGCTACCACAGGAGACGGTGTCATAACTGCTTTGAAGATATTGAGGATCATGAAGCAGCAGGATATCAAGGTTTCTGAGCTTGCCAGGTGCATGGTGAAATATCCTCAGGTATTGGTAAATGTTGATGTTAAGGACAAGCCTGATATTTCTTCTTTGAAAGCCCAAAGCAAGATAAAAGAAGTGGAAGCTTATTTAGGTGAAGAAGGAAGGGTTTTAGTAAGATACTCCGGAACAGAGCCTTTGTGCCGTATCATGGTGGAAGGAAAAGACGATTCTCAGATAAGGGCATATGCTCAAGAGATAGCTGATATGATAAAAGGGGAGATTGGAAAATGAAAGCTGTGATTTTGGCGGCAGGACGTGGAAAGAGGATGATGCCCCTCACTTCTGAAATTCCTAAGCCTATGATTATCGTTGATACAAAACCTTTGTTGTATTACACTCTTGATGCTGTGCATAATTATGTTGATGAGATCATAATAGTTATCGGTTATCATGGAGACCAGATTAAAGCTTATTTTGGTAAAGCTTTCAATGGCACGCCTATAACGTACAAAGAGCAGGAGGCTCCTTTGGGGACAGGCCATGCTCTTCTCACAGCAAATCCTGAAGGTAGGTTTATCATGATCAATGGTGATGATTTTTTTGATAAGGAAATAATCATGAAAGTTTTAGATCATGATCTGTGTGTTGCTGCTGCCCATGTTGATAATCCTAAGAAGTTCGGCATCTTTGAAGTGAAGGATAATCTTGTAGTAGGTCTTGAGGAAAAGCCTGAGCATCCCAAGTCTGATCTTGCTAATATCGGCTTATGGGTCATGGACGAAAGATTAGTGCATCTTATGGAGAATATTCCTAAGTCTCCTAGGGGGGAGTTTGAGATAACTGACGCTCTTAAGGAGTTCATAAAATCTGAGAAAGTGTATTGTGAGGTAACTGATAAATGGATTCCTGTGGGATATCCTGAAGATATCGAAAAAGTTGAAAAATATTTGAAAGGTGGTTTGCATGAATAAAGAAGATCAGCTTAGCTTTAGTTATTATTTTGAGGACTTGAGCGCAAGTCCTCTTCCGGAAATATTTGAGAAGTACAAATATCCCTGGGAGCCTATTGGGGCAAGGATACTTGATCCTAAAGGAGAGATAAAAGGAGATGTGCACCAGACTGCTATAATTAAAGGAAAGGTTGACATTGGAGAAGGCACTGTGATACATCCTTATGTTGTTATCGAAGGCCCTGTTGTTATAGGAAAAAAATGTGAGATAAGGTCTTTTGCTTTGCTGAGAGCAGGCACTAATATGGGAGATGGTTGTGTTGTAGGCCATGCTTGCGAGGTAAAGAATTCGATGATCTTCAGCAAGGCTAAACTGGCTTCCCATACCTTTGTAGGAGATAGTATTGTCGGGAAAGGAGCAAGGATAGGTTCAGGGACTATAATCACTAACCGTAGATTTGACCAGAAGGATGCTAGGGTTGTCATCCAAGGGAAGAAGATAGCTACTGGCTTGGATAAGTGCGGAGCTATCATAGGGGATTATGTACGTCTTGGCGCTAATTGCATGACAGCTCCTGGAGCTATGATCGGAAAATACTCCTGGATCTATGGAGGCACTGCTATCTACGGCGCTATCGAGAAAGACAAGCTGATAAAGCTGCGCCAGACTGCTGACATTATTGATAAGGAGCGTGTTGTTCTTAGCAGTCTCGACAAGAAAGGCAATGTATGACTGAAGATGGGTGCATGATATGGTCAAGGCAGTAATTTTTGATTATGATGGGGTTTTAGGTAATAGCGAGAATATCCATATTAAGATGGAGACTGAGATAATCCATAGTTTTGATCCTTCTTTTGTGCATCATGCAGAGGATTTTGCAGGCATGAAAGAGGTTCTTGCTTGGGAGAAGATGAAGTCTGAGGCGGACATTCCTCTTTCTGCTCAGGAGCTTCAGGATTTGAGGTCAAAACTTGTTAGGGAAAGATTCCCAAAAGGAATCCCTCTTTTTCCTGATGCGATAAGCATAGTAAAGACGCTTAAGCCAAGATACAAGTTAGCCATAGCCACAGGATGTTCGCGTGCTCTGTTTGAAGCATCATGCAGAAGTTCTGATCTTCTAAGTTTGGTCGATGCTGTTATTACAAGCGATGAGGTTGATGTCGGAAAGCCAAGCCCTGATATTTACCTCCTTTCTGCAAATAAGCTGAACACTTCTCCGAAAGAATGTATTGTCATCGAAGATGCTCCTAAGGGCATAAAAGCTGCAAAGGCTGCAGGCATGAAATGCGTTGGCATAACAACTACTTTCAAAAAAGATCTTCTCAAAGGAGCAGATATCATAATAAAAGATCTTTCCGAATTTCCGGATGCTATAAAGAGGTTGAGTGATTAAGATGTGCGGCATTATCGGCATGGTCTCAAAGGTTCCTTTTCCTATTCAGGATCCATTCAATAGGCTGAAGAAATTAGAATATCGCGGCTATGATTCATACGGCTATTATGATAAGGAGCTTCTGATAAAAAAGGTAGGTCATATTGAGATTCCCGATATTGACAAGAAAGCGACGATGGCTATTCTTCATACAAGATGGGCTACTCATGGAGGCGTTACTGAATTCAACGCGCATCCGCATCAGTCCTGTGATAAAAGCATATCCATTGTCCACAATGGCATAATAGAGAACCATGCAGAATTAAGAAAGAGATTGGAAGAGAAAGGCCATAAGTTCACTTCACAGACTGATTCTGAAGTGATAGCGCATTATTTTGAAGAAAAGGTCAAGACAAAGCCTATGAAAGAAGCATGCATTGATTTTTTGAAAGATGTAAAAGGCACTTTTGCGGTATTGATAATAAAAAATGATG
>CAZGIN010000070.1:0-5831 GCA_964526585.1 uncultured Methanosarcinales archaeon | reverse complement strand
TTTACTAGTGAAGATATCAACAGGATCAGCCTCAATGTTACTCTGCCCAGCGAAGGCAAGACGCTAAAATGCTCGCCCATCCCATTAAGGCTGCTCAATTCAAGGGATTATGTCAAGTGCGTCGTTGAAGGTAAGATAACAGCCCCTAATGATAATTACAATACTATATTGAAGGTTAGTTTAGATTATGGCTACCAGGAGTCTGTCTCAAGGCAGCTCGATATATTGAAGAATGTCGGATAACAGCGTTCGATGCAGAAAAGATTTAAATAAGGATATTATTATATTGGAAAAAGGTGATTTGTGATGAGGATAAGGTCAATCGTTTTTATCGTGCTTCTTTTGTTCATAGTAGGCTGCACTGGCTCTGACAATACTGATGCTAACGATGTTCAGGATACATATCGTATAGGCACAGAAGGTCTGGTGCTGAATTTTATCGATAATTTCCCTCCTACGAGGGTGTTTGATAAGGAAGTTGCCAACAGCTTCCAGGTTATGCTTGAGGTCGCCAATAGAGGCGCGCATGATATCCCTAAGACTGATGCTGACTTCTATATAAGCGGCTATGATAAGAACATAATAAGAGACTTAAGAGGCAGAGACAACCTAGATAAGAAAGATAGATTATCAGGCCAGTTAGCAGGCAAGAGCTATTTCAATCCTGACGGCGCTTCTGAATATCTTGAGTTCAAGGGAACTGTCAACCAGTTGAGCGGATTGAATATTGACATATATCCTGCTACTCTCCTTGTAACAGCATGCTATAAGTATTCAACTATTGCTAATGCTCAGGTCTGCATCGACCCAAGCCCTTTCGCTACTGGAGTTACGAATAAGGTCTGCACGCCTCAGGCTGTTGCAACTGGATCGCAGGGAGCTCCTATCGCTATCAGCAGTATAGATGTTGATGCAAGACCGCAGAACACAAGGTTTAAGGTCTATGTCCAGAACGTTGGAGGAGGGGATGTCTTCAAGGAAGGCAAGATGGTGCAGTGCGATCCTGAGAATAATTTAGGCCTTACTTTCCAGGAGCTTGATTATGTCAGGGTAGAGAGTATCAATGTTGGAGGAGATGCTATCGATCCTGTCAAGTGCAACCCTTTGACTTCTGAAGATGGAGGGTATTATATGAGGCTTACTAACGGCCAGGGTTTTATGGTCTGTGAATATCCTACTTCAGGAACAGGAGCTTATACGTCTCCTTTGACTGTTGAGTTGAGCTACGGCTACAGGGATACTGTCGCTAAGCATATTGAGATCGTCAAAAGTGTAGGTTAAAAAGAGGTGAAATTATGAAAAAGATGCTTGTTGTATTATTGGTTCTTATTATCGCTCTTGCTGGATGCAAGCAGAGCGAGGATACAAAGAAGCTTGAGAATCCTTACATCGGAGGCTCTAACGGAGTTATTGCAAAATTTGAGGTTATGGGAAGCCCTGATCCTAATGGAGAATATGTCTATGAAGGAGAGCACTTCCCTGTGATCGTTACGATTAAGAACAAGGGAGAATATGAGATTCCTGTCGGAAGCCTTGCTGTCAAGCTGAAAGGGGTGAATGTAGCTGATCACTTTGATAATCTTGTTGAGCTAAAGACTAACGCTGATTCTCCTATTGAAGGAATATCAGAGTATAATCCTAATGGGGGAGAGCTCGAGCTTAATTTCAACGACGGAGGAGATGATCCTATCTATACTTTGCAGCTCCTTACAGGCCAGTCTCACCAGTCTGTTAATTTTATAGGAGATGTTATCTATGATTATCAGACTACTGCTGTAGTTCCTGAAGTCTGCTTTAATCCTGACAGGAGGGATACTAGTGTCTGCACTGTCGATAGTGTTAAGACTGTCTATTCTTCAGGAGCTCCTATACAGATAACTTCTGTTACTGAAGCTTCAGCCGGAACTAGCAGGATTTTGCTTGAGTTCACTGTTCAGAACAAAGGGATAGGAAAGGTTCAAGTCCCTGGAGAGGAGTTTGACCTTACAAGAGATTATGTAAAGTTCCAGATGCTTAATGATGAGCAGGGTTTCTGGGAATGCACTGCCAGCGGATCTTCTGATAAGGCTAGGCTTGATAACGACCAGGTCATCATAAGATGCAGGAGCGATGAGATCCCTGCAGGAAGCGTCTACACTGGCCCAGTAAATCTTCAGCTGGACTATGCGTATATGACTTCGATCTCTAAGAGCTTGACTATCAGGAATGCTGATAGTTGATCTTATTTTTTTGGTTAGTTTTCTTTTATCTTATGGTTTATATCCTTAAACAAACCAGTCGATGACAGGAATCACGATATTTATTAAGAAGCCAAGCCAGATGTTCTTTATCGCTGAATTCTTCTTTATCATGATGTCATCATTCTCGATCGCATCAAAAAGTGCATTAGTCTGATCCTCAGAAGAGAATATTGACTCAAGAACTGAAGAAGAGGTCTCAACTGTCATTGTAGGGTTCTCTGGGAATTCTCCTTTCTTAAAATCTGTTATTTCATCTTTCTGTGTTATGACAGTGAAAAGCATATCCCCTGTCTCTGTTGATATATTAACTCCTACAGTTTCTGTCGACATTACTGTTGTCAGCGGAAATTGCAGTTTAGAGCCTATAATCTCTGATTTGTTAAGGCTCGAGACCGCTTCGTCAAAAGATTGCGCCATTGCAGCTGGCAGAAAAAGCAAAAGTGATGCTATTATTGCTAAAAAGAGTCGTTTCATAAGATTTCGTTAGGCTGATATTATTTAAAAGTGTCGGAACAGATTGTAGAGATCTCTGATAATCAGTTCCCAACAATAGTAAACTGGCTAAGTAGAGCCTCAAGCTGTAGATACTCATCTGATCCTTCTACCAACCTGAACTCTATCTCGCCGCACTTATCTATAAGATGAACTTTCTTCTCATCAGATACATCCAGCTCCCATACTTCTCTTTGGATCTGTTTTATTATGTCTACTCCTGACAAGCCGTAATCGAGCATTATCTGCAGCAATAGTTTTCTTGCTGATATGAACTCTCCTTTCAGTGCAAGCTCAAGCATCTCTTTCAGCTCCTGTGGTTTTGCCATAGATGCCATGCTGAACACTAGTTCTTCATCTATCTCTTTGTTCAGCGCTGCACAGCTCTGCATGATGTTCTCAGCACGACGACAATCTCCTCCTGATACTGCATATAGTGCATCCCTTGCTTTTGGATCTAATGTTATACCTTCATCTTTTGATATCTTGTCGATTATCTCAAATACATCTTCTTTGGCTAATGGCTTGAACCTGAATACTGCGCATCTTGATTGTATCGGATCTATTATCTTAGATGAATAGTTGCATGAAAGGATAAACCTGCACGTCTGCGTATAATTTTCCATTGTCCTACGCAGTGCTTGCTGTGCTTCTTTTGTCAGGGCGTCGCATTCATCCAGATATATCAGCTTGAATGGTACATCTCCTATTGCTCTTGTACGCGCAAAGTCCTTCACTTTGTGTCTTACTACATCTATTCCTCTTTCGTCTGATGCGTTCAGCTCAAGCATGTTGCTGGATCTTCCCTCACCAAATAGTTTCCTGCCTATAACAAGCGCAAGTGTTGTCTTGCCGGTCCCCGCTGGCCCAGAAAACATCAGATGCGGCATGTTCTTCTGCTCTACAAAAGCCTTGACTTTCTTGATTATCTCTTTTTGGCCCTTTACTTCATTAAAGTCCTTTGGCCTGTATTTCTCGATCCATATTGTGCTTTCCATCAGAATTCAGAATCAAGTGTTGGTTTAAATAAGTTATGAATAGAATGATAAATAGAAAATCGCTAAAAAGAAACAATTAAATTATGTCTTCTTCAGCAATCACAACAAAGTCGCCGATAGCGATCACTGCTGAGAACGGAACCATTATGCTGTTTTCTTTGTCCCTTTCCAGCTCTAGTTTTGCTGTGTACGGTGTAGGGTTCTTCAAAACTACATGTATAAGCTCTCCGCTTCTTGTCTCAAAGATTATGTCTCCTACTTCCCCGAATCTTTTTCCTGTTTTGCTAACTACGGTTTTCCCGATGATCTGTTTTGAGAATTTTTTTTCAGTATCAGCCATGTGCTCACCCAATCGTAGCTTTATTGAAGCCAACAGTCCTATTTAAATCCTTCGGTTTCATTGCATAGATATTGTGCATAGTCTCAACTCTTTAGTAGTTTATTCCCTTCTTCACAGCAGTTTCGTTCACAAGGTTATCATTGTAGCACTTATCATATAATCCGCATGCTTTGCACTTCTTCTCATTTGATATCCTTGAAGGGACTTCCTTTCCCCCCAATAGTTCCCGTACTTTTTGCGCAGTCTCCATTACTTCATCGCGAAGGAAAGGATTCAGCATGATGCTAACCTTTTTATCAGAATCCACATAATGCACTACTGCTTCTTTGGTGTTCTCAAACTGTTCCTGCAATAATAGAAGATATACTCCTACCTGCAGCTTATGCCCTGGCCACACCCCTTCTAAAGGGTTTTTTCCTGTTTTTATCTCAACAGGGACTATTTTTGTAGGAAATATCTCTAACCTGTCTATTATGCCCCTTAATCTTAGCGATTCTGATTGTATCCTGTATTCAGCTTTTAGCTTTGGAGTTATCGATTCCCACAGCTGCTCTCCAAAAATGCCTTTGGCTGCGCCATCCTCCGCGATCTTAGCCCTTTCTTTTGCATGAAGCAGTAAAGAAGGCCAGAATGCGCTGAAAGCTTCCTGCAAAGGCATCTCTATATCTCTTAATCTTGATTTGTTCTTGATTATTATACTGCTTAATATCTGGGAATATTCTTTCCTGTATTTTTCCTCTATATTTCCCTTATCTTCAGGCTTGAGCTTCAGCACTATCTCCTGCTCTTTTTTCACTATTTCCTCATATGCAGAATGCCGTATAGATCCTTTCACCAACACTGATTTTGGTATCTCAGCCCTTATTCCCAGTATTTTCTCCAGAAAGAGCTTTCTGCTGCAGTAGTCATAGCTTGATAGGTCAGTTGCAGATAATATCATAAAATTAGGCAAATCCCTCAACTTTTAAAGGTTATGCAGTCCTGTCCAATGGAAAAATAAGAAAAAGAAAGAAGAAACTTATTCTTCTTCCCAGTCACCGTCTTCGTCTCCATCATCGTCGAAGTCTTCTTCGTATTCTGGCATGCGAATCCCTCCTGTTCGTTTTTTGTTGATCTAGCCTAAGCTATGCTTTGGATCAAGATGACTCTTGACTTTGAAGTTGTTGCAGCTGCTTCCTCATCTCGTTCAGCTGCTTTAGTTTCATCTCTTTTATCTTGTCGTTCTCGATATTTGCAAGGTCCCATTCTAAGAGCCTTATCTTGCTCTTGAGATTGCTTGCTTGGGTTTCGTTTGAGCTTGCCATATGTGCTTAGAATTAAGTGAGGTGTCCTCTAACATCCTTTCGTGTTATATGCATCTGCCCTCAAGGCATGGTTGTCAACAGGTGATATTGCCATTCGGCGCGTAATGTCAAAACTGGTATATAAACTTTCGCTATTTAGGGTTCTCACGATGGCAGACAACAAAGTTTATATAGGACGCTGCCTGCCCTTTTGGCATGGCATTAAACTTATCAGCTATCGATTGGACAGGCCTTCTGTCTGACAGATATTTCAGGTTTTCTTTGATCGTTATACTGTGGTTCATCGGCGCTTACCTCATCATGTTTGTGATGAAGCATTACCTTCTGAAGTGGGCTAAAAAGACCAAGACAGAGGCTGATGATATCATCATCCAGAAAGGAGGCACTCCTTTCGCTATGCTTGTTTTCTTTATGGGGGTCCAGGCTTCTGTGGGCATGCTTAGTTTGTCTGACTCGA